>NZ_JBSFHN010000012.1:0-217099 GCF_053597115.1 Streptomyces sp. NPDC001515 | reverse complement strand
CACGACCCACGGCCGCGACTCCCTCTTCCCCACGCACCAATCAACGAGCGATCAAGCTGACCGTCACACCATCAGACACTTCTGTTAGCGGCTCTAAGCGCCGGCTGGCCAGTGTCTCGGGTTTGTTCGGATACCTGATGACCCGCGACGACGTGGCCGTTCAGCGCAATCCGGTGCCGGTGGGGCACGCCAACCGGCGGCGGAGTGGCAATCGCGGGGCACCGCTGCTGCGCACGCCGCGCACTCTGCCCCGCGTGCTTGGCCCGGGTGAGGTCGAGGCGGTGCTGGGTACGCTGAACACCGTCCGGGACAGGGCCATGGTTTTGGCAATGCTGCTCGGAGGCCTGCGCCGCTGCGAGGTGCTCGGTCTGCGGCTGGGCGACATTTCCCCGGGTGAGCGTCGGGTCTTCATCAGCGAGGGCAAAGGCGGCCACCAGCGGCTGATACCGATCTCCGCGCAGTTCTTCACCGCAGTCGGCGACTACCTGGGCCGTGAGCGTCCCCCGGTCGACCACGACCGGCTGTTCGTGGTTCTGCGCGGGCCGACCCGCGGCAAGCCGCTGTCCGCCGCCGGCCTGGACGAGATCCTCGAGGGAGCACAGCGACGGACCGGGCTGACCCGGCTGACCTGCCACCAGCTTCGTCACACCTGTCTGACCCGGCTACGGGAGGCGGGCATGGCCCTGGAAGCGGTCCAGGCCCAGGCCGGACACCGCTCCATCGAATCGACCCGGATCTACATCCACCTGGCGAACTCCTGGCTCGCCGAACAATACCTGCAGGCCAGCGCCGCCATCGACGCTGACAGGACGGGCGTCTGATGCGCCGGGCCCGCGCCGCAGCCCTGCCGATCGTGCGCCCCGACCTCGTCGAGTACTACCTCGCCCACCGGGCCGCCCAGGGTATGAACACCGACCATAAGGTCCGCTGGGGCGCCCGCGCCCTGCTCGCCACAGTCCCGGACCTCGCGGACTTCGCGGGCCTGCCGCTGGAACGCCAGCTCGCCTTCAACCACGAGACGCACCGGTTCATCAGCTGGCTCGCGGTGACCGGACGCCTCCAGCCCGGCGCGGACTACCTGGTCGCCCGGCGCCCACGCCTGGGCATCGTGCTGGCCCGCACCGACCCGGAACTGCACCTGCGCTTCATGGAGACCGCACGCGCGCTCGGGTTCCGCGACACGGTCGCCATGACCCAGTTCAACCTGTTGGCCCACTTCGTCGCGCTCTTCGGCCGGCAGCCGCACGAGCTGCAGCAAGCCGACTGGGACCAGGGTCGGCGGCGGCTACTCGAAGCGGCCCGCCGCATACCCAGCCGCGGGGTGAAAGCCCTCTCGACGGCCCTGTTCAATCTCGAGGCGACGCTGTTCCACTGCAGCCTGTGCGACCAGCTGCCACGAAGGCGGTCTCCGGACCGGGCCGACATACGGGCCCAGGAGTGGGCCCGGGTCCCGGCCGCACTGGCGGAGAGCATGCAGCACTACCTGCAGCAGATCGGCGGCTCGCTGCGGCCGGGCACCGTGAAGAACGCCGAGCTGACGCTGCGGGAGTTCGCCCTGCTGGTCGCCGACGAGGATGCGACGGTGGGCTGCGTGGCCGACCTCAAACGGCGGCACGTCGAGCGCTACAGGCAGTGGCTGCTGGGGCGGCCGGCCGCCCGCGGTGGACCGCTGCACCGGCACACCGTCCGCGACCGGCTGAGCAAGCTCCGGGGATTCTTCCGCCGCCTGGACGAGTGGGACGCCGACGACCGGCCGACTCGCCAGCTGGTGTTCGACAGCGACTTCCCGATCGCGGACGAGCCACTGCCCCGTTTCCTCGACGACGCGGCGGCCGCCAAGCTGCTGGCCGCCGCCCGCCAGGACCCTGATCCGTTCGCCCGGCTGGCCATCGAGATTCTCGCCCGCACCGGGATGCGCCGCAGCGAGATGCTCGGCCTCACGATCGATGCGGTGGTCCAGATCGGCTCCGCCTACTGGCTGCGCGTCCCGGTCGGCAAGATGCACACCGACCGCTACGTCCCCCTGCACCCGCAGCTGAAGACGTTGCTGGACGACTGGTTTCTGCACCGGCCCGAGGGCCTGCGGTCGAACCTGCTGTTCACCGATCACGGCCGCCAGGTCAACGCCTCCCGCATCGAGCAGGCTGTCCGCAAGGCGGCGGAGCGGGCGCCGGCCTCGGCCGCGTCACCCCGCACCAGCTGCGGCACACGCTGGCCACGCAGGCGATCAATCGTGGCATGTCCCTGGAGGCGATCGCCGCTCTGCTCGGTCACCGATCGTTGTCCATGACGCGTGTCTACGCTCGGATCGCCGACCGGACAGTGGCAGACGAGTACTTCGCCGTCTCGGAGAAGGTCGAGGCCCTCTACGACGCCCCGCGCCAGCTGCCGGCCGACGCGGAAGGAACCGAGATGGCCAAACTCCGACGGGAGATGCACCGCCGGATGCTCGGCAACGGCTACTGCGCACGCCCCGTCGAGATGGACTGCCACTTCGAATCCATCTGCGAGTCCTGCACGTTCTTCGTCACCACCATCGAATTCCGTCCCATCCTCGAACGCCAACGCGACGACGCGGCGGCCAAAGGACAGGTCGCCCGCGAGCAGATCTTCGACGGGCTCCTCAGCCGACTGGACGAAGAAGCGTCCTGACCTCCTCCGAGTCAGCGGATCAACTCGATGGACGTCCGACCAGGTCAGGTGGCACGCTCCACTCCGTGACCGCGATTCGAATCCTGGCCGAGTTCGGCGCCTCCGCAGCCATCGGCCCACTGCACTGCGGCGCGTCTCTCAACGACATCGCGGCGACCCTGGGCCCGCCGTGGGAAATCGGTCGGGTGAGCAAGCGGCGGCGATGGCCTCATCTCTTCTCCTACGGGGATGCTGAGCTCTGCGTCTGTCGCTGCCGCCGCGTCACGATGATCAGCGTCCAGACCTGGCGAGACGCCGTCGAGCTACCCGTCCCCGGAACGGAGAGACTCGCGGCGTTCGCCGGACCCCTCACACACTCGCAAATCACGGCGGAACTCAACACGATGGGCTGCCGCTTCAATCCGCTGACACTCCACCAGCCCCCTGGACAAATGGCTCTGCAGGTCGAGGCGACAGGTGTCACTTTCACCTTCCGGACCGAGGCTGGCGCCGAGCCACTCCTCGACAGTGCCAGCCACTGGAGCAACCCTCATGAGTGCGCCCTGCAGCCAACCCACGCTCCAGATGACGGCTTCGGCGCGTGATGAACCCCGGTGATCCGGCCAACAGCCAACGGCCCTGGCCAGCACCGGCCCCCCAAAGTGCACTCCCGGAGCTTGACAGCGAGACCCGCATATTCGAGGAGTGCCGACCGGGAAGGTCCGCTACGACAGCCTTAGAGCCGCCGTCGCCCAGGTGCTGGGCCTCTCACGCCGTCGCATCGAAGCCGAACGCTGGACCGCCTTCCGCTCGCACTATGTCCATTTTCCCGTGAGTTCCCTCAGCCTCCCGACTGCGTCGACGACCTCGATGGCCGCGTGATCTGGGGCTTCCGGCCTCCTAGACACGATCGGGTGATTGCTGCTCGTTTCTCAGAAATCCTGAAGTCTCCTCGGCTGTCATGGCGGAGTCGCTGGATAGCTGAAGAGGAGGAACGGGATGGCACTGGCCGTCGTGCGCGACCTGCGGCCGGAGCTCCGGCTGGAGACCTCCGAGGAGGTCGCTGCCTTCGAGCAGGATCTGCTGGCTGAGTTCGTCCTCGCGCGGGCCTCTGCCGGGGTCCTCGACGACACCATCCGCGGTGACGTCGGCCCCGTTCTCGCGCTGAGGGAATGGTTTGGTCGGCCCCTGTGGGAGATGGAGGCCCTGGACCTCGATCGGTACTTCGGGCGGCACCGTCGTGACTCAGCCTCGGGCACCAAGGTCCGCCAGGCCGCGGCCTTCGCCGTGTTCTTCGAGTTCCTCGAACTACGGCACAAGGTAGGCATCCACTCGGCCACCGGCTTCGTCGTCGAGTCCCCGCTGGACGAGATGAACCGGCCCCGCGGTGGCACCTCCGCGAGGCTGCGGATCCCGCCGCCGGAAGCGGAGGTCACCGCGCTCTTCGGCGGCTGGCGGTGCGACATGGAAGAGGCACGCAAGTACGCTCCGGCCGCCCGGAACTACACCGCCTCACGGCTGGCCAGCCTCATCGGCCCGCGAATCTCGGAACTGTGCCTGCTGCGGATCGGCGACGTTCGCTGGGACCTGGGGCGGTTCGGCAAGGTCCTCCTCAAGGGCAAGGGCAGCCAGGGCCGTGGCAAGAAGGAACGGCTCGTCCCGCTCATCAACGGCTCCCGTGACCTGCTGGAATGGTGGGTCACCGGGCCGCGGTGGGAGTTCGACGACAAGGTCAACGACCCTCGTGCACCGCTGTTTCCCTCGGAACGCAGATACGGCGACGGCTCCAGCAGGGCAGTGACCGACGACGCTCTGCGGACCGGGCTCGCCGAGGCGGTCGTCCGGCATCTGCCGCACCAGGTCGGTCAGCTCACACCGCACGTGCTGCGGCACTTCGCCGCTTCCGACCTCTACCGCAACGGCATGGACGTCGTTGCCATCCAAAAGATCCTCGGACACGAATGGCTCAACACGACCATGATCTACGTGCACGTCGAGAAGTCCCACGTCGAAGATGCCTGGATCCGAGCAGGCCAACGGGCCACGACCCGATTCGGAGGGACACGCCGATGAAGTGGAACCTGCGAATGGTCGCCGCCCAGCGCGACATCTGGAAGGCATCCGAGCTCCAACGGATGCTCGCGGACGCCGGCTTGGTGATCTCGGCCGGCAAGATGTCCCACCTGTGGTCGGGACGGCCACTGACTGTCCGCCTGGCCGACCTCGACATCATCTGCGAGGTGCTGGACTGCACGACCTCCGACCTTCTCGTCCCGGAGAAGGCCAGCGTCCGGCAGGCGACCACGACGCCGGAGGCGGAAAAGCAGGTCGTCGGCGGCAGCCCGATCACGCGCCAGCGCCGGCCGGGCCGTTCGGGGCCGCCGCTATGAGCACGCCCGTCCGGCGATCACGCCCCTGGGCCACCCGCAGCTGCCGGGACTGCTTTGGATGGGGTTGGATCGACCGCCCTCGCTGCAAAGCGTGCTGGGGCTTCACCTCGAAGGCCACCAGCCGCCACTGCGACGTCTGCACACGTGAGGTCGCCGCGTTGGACGGGATCTGCCGTCTCTGCCGCCGTCAGGCCAGCCTGATCGCGGGCCCGGACAACAAGACCCGCGTCGACCTGACCGTAGCCGCCCGCACAGGACACCAGCTCTTCATCATCGGTACCCTGCGACCACGCGGCGGCCCCAGCCGCAGCCAGCCCTGCCGGAACCACGGTCGCCGCGGCCACACCGTGTTCCGGAGCGCTGGACGGAACTGTTGCTGTTCGAGATGCCACGCGAGCTTCGCGGAGTCAGCAGCAAGGCCCCACCACTCGACCCTCAGCTGTCCGCATCCTTGAGTGCCCGGGCGGCCCGGATCGCGGAACTGCGCGGCTGGCCGCCCCGCACTCTCGGCTCAGTGCGACGCGGCATCCGCATTCTCTGCGCGGTTCACCGGCCAGGTGAGCAAATCCGAGCCTCGACCATCAGCCAGCTCACCCACACGGCAGTGCCGGCCAACCACGTCCTGGAGGTATTCGAGGAACTCGACAACTTCCTCGACGACCGGCCCGACGCGCTCGACGCCTGGTGCGAGGAACACCTGTCTTTCCTTGCCTCGGACGTCCGCTCTGAGCTGGACGTCTGGATCGACATCCTGCGGCACGGGACCCCGCGCCGCAGGCCACGTGCCCGAGCCACGGTCATCACCAACCTGAGGAGCATCCTGCCGTTCCTGACCGAGTACGCCAGTAAGTACACGACCCTGCGGCAGGCCACCCGCGACGACATCACCAGCTGGCTCGCCGACCGGCCCCATCGCGCATACGACGCCAGTGCCTTGCGGTCGCTGTTCGGCACCCTCAAGGCCGAGCGGCTGATCTTTGCCAACCCGATGCGAGGCGTCAAAGGCGGCAAGACGGCGATCAAGATCCCCACAGCACTCACCGCGGACGAGGTGGAGTCCGTCGCTGTTGCCGCACTGCAGGATCCGGCCCTTCGCGTGGTCGTGGCCCTGTCCGGGATCCACGCGCTGCCCGCCCGCCAGATTCGCTCCATGCTGGTCGAGCACGTGGACCTACCGGGACGGCGACTCGTCCCCGAAGGCTTGAACCGTCCCCTGGACGACTACACAGCCGAGGCAATCAGCGAGTACCTCGCCTACCGTCAGCGTCGATGGCCGAACAGCACCAACCCGCATCTGCTGATCACCAGGAACACCGCCACCACTGCAACGGCCGTGGGCACGTTCTGGATGGACAGACTGGTCAGGGAATTGCCCGTGGGCGTCGACCGGCTGAGACAGGACCGCATCCTCGAAGAAGCCCTCGCCAACGGCGCGGACCCCCTCCACCTCGCCCACGTCTTCTCCCTCGGCGCCAAGACCAGCCTCCGCTACACCAGCGCAGTGACCGAATCGGAAGCAGAACAGGCACCGAGCACCCGCTGATCTTGAGCTTTTACTCCACAGGGAGCCGTCGCCGACCCTCCGGGGTGAAGGTGAAGGTCTGGCGGAAGGACCCCGTTCCGAAGCGCACTGCAAGCAGGAGGGGTTCTTTGTACGGAGGTGGCCATGATTGCTCGGCTCCCGGAGCACTACCGTTCCAGAGATGGAAGGACACCATCGGTTCCTCCGGGTTCTCAGCCAGGTAGCTGAGGGTCTTGCCGTAGTAGGGGTTGTTGCCGCCGAACAGCATGGACGGGATGCCGAACTCGTCGACGACGTCCGTCCACACGCGGTCCTCGCCCGCCCACTGGCGGACCGCACCCCGCAGGACTGCGTGTTCGTCAGGGTCCAGTACGCGGTCGGGCTTGAGCCAGCCGCGGCGGTGTGCGAACTCGGCATACACCGAGGCAATGCCGTACTCGTAATAGCGCTCCGGGATCAGATCACGGAACACGCCCGCGACGCCGGTGCTGGACCAGGCGCCGCGCTCTTTCCAGACCCGCTGCTGCTCGGCCAAAGCCTCGGGCTGGCACTCCACGAACGACAAGTGGTCGATCAGCATGCGCAGGGCCAGCTCCGACTCCTTCCCGAACATTCCGGGACGGCGCAGGGCGAGATTCAACTGATCGATGAGATACGCACGTATCTCGTCGGGGGCTGCAAGCGATCTGGAAGTAGGCACCCCACAGTCTCCCGCAGATGCCACCGGATCGCGGTCATGGGCCGGTGCCCGGCCATGCTCTACCTGAGCCGGATACAGGTCCGTCGCCCACTACCGGGGCTCCGCTGTGGCAACCGGCCCCTTTCACGCGGCAGAGTCACCCTCGAGCCCCTGAGTTCGCGCTACGGAGCCTTCAGATTTCCTGAACCCACGGAAGATCGGCCTGGATGCGCTCTACTGCCAGCCCGGCATCCGCGGCGCCCATGAGAAGGGCGGAGTCGAGGGCCAGATCGGATGGTTCCGCCGCAACCACCTGGTCCCCGTCCCCGAAGTGGCCACGCTCGCCGAACTCAACGAGATGATCGACCGGTGGGACCAGCAGGACGACGCCCGCCGCATCCGCTCCCGCCCCCGCACGATCGGCGAGTACTTCGCGGCCGAGCGGCCGCTCTTGGCGCCGCTGCCGGAAGAACCGTTCGAGACAGGCAGGCTGTCGACACCACGAGTCGACCGCTACAGCCAGATCTGCGTCCGGATGAACCGCTACTCGGTCCCGGTCCGGCTGATCGGCCGAACCGTCCGCGTCATGCTCCACGCCTCCGAGCTCGTCGTCTACGACGGCCGCGAGGAAGTCGCCCGGCACGAGCGGCTCATCGCCCGCAACGAATCCCGCCTCGATCTCGACCACTACCTGGAAGCTTTGATCCGCAAGCCTGGCGCCTTGCCCGGCGCGACAGCCCTGGACCAGGCCAGGGCTGCCGGCCGGTTCACCCCGATCCACGACGCCTGGTGGGATGCCGCTGTCAAAGCCCACAGCGAACGCGACGGCACCCGGGCCCTGATCGAAGTCCTCCTGCTCAGCCGCCACCTGCCCCACGAACAGCTCGTTGCGGGGCTCGCAGCAGCCTTGAAGAGCGGTGCCCTGACCGCGGACGCCGTCGCCCTGGAAGCACGCAAGGCGGCAGACGCCGACACCGAGCCCCAGCAGGCTCCGCCGTCCCCCGGGTCCGGCAGCCAGGCCGGCATGGCCCAGCTGCCAGCGGCCGTCCGGGCCCATCTGCCACCGGACAAGCGGCCTCTTCCGTCTGTCGCCCACTACGACCACCTTCTACGACTCCGCCCATCCGACCGCCCCACCCCGTCATAGAGGAGATCACCGTGTCCCTTCCCCGCCAGCGAGGACTCACCGAGCACGCCGCCACCACCGGCGTCGACCAGGCATGCCGCATGCTCCGTCTGCCCACCATCCGGTCCCAGTTCTCCGAGGTGGCCGAGACCGCTGAACGCGAGCAGATGTCCTATCTCGGCTTCCTCGCCGAGCTCCTCCTGGCCGAGTGCGACGACCGGGCCCGCCGCCGCTCGGAGCGCCGCATCAAGGCAGCCGGGTTCCCCCGCGACAAGTCTCTGCGCAAGTTCGACTTCGACGCGAACCCCAACATCGACCCGGCAATGATCCACACCCTCGCCAAATGCGAATGGATCAAGAAGGGTCTGCCCCTCTGCCTCATCGGGGACTCCGGCACCGGCAAGTCCCACCTGCTGATCGCGCTCGGCACTGAAGCCGCGATGGCCGGCTACCGGGTCAAGTACGTCCTGGCGACGAAGCTCGTCAACGAGCTCGTCGAAGCCGCCAACGAGAAACAGCTGACCAAGACCATCGCCCGCTACGGCCGAGTCGACCTGCTCTGCATCGACGAGCTCGGCTACATGGAACTCGACCGCCGCGGCGCCGAACTCCTCTTCCAGGTCCTGACCGAACGCGAGGAGAAGAACGGCGTCGCCATCGCCTCCAACGAGTCCTTCTCCGGCTGGACCAAGACCTTCACCGACCCCCGCCTCTGCGCGGCCATCGTCGACCGCCTCACCTTCGGCGGCAACATCATCGAGACCGGCACCGACTCCTACCGCCTCGCCACCACCCGAGCACGCGCCGAACAACAAGCGGCCAGCTGACCGCTTGCTCTTCGAACCGACGCCATCTACCGTCGGACGGTCACTCGTCTTCGCAGCTGGAAGTGTCCATGCCTCGCCGTTCACCGGGCGAGATCAGAACCGCACAATCCCTTCGCAGAAGCGCCAGAAGCCGACAGGTCATCCCTGGTCTGTCCACTGCGACGAACCGGCAGATCGCACAGTTCGAAGTTCAGCACCGGTTGCCTCCCGGACACGTCGCCCACGCCTTCCGGGCATGGGCTCTGGCGCTTCATCCATGGCCCGACCACGGCCCCAACCACGGGCGGGGAACCACCCTCTGGCGAGACATGCACGCGCGAACCCTGCTACAGGGCGCGGCCTCGACCATGACTCGCAAGGCACGCCGTGAACTTCTTGGGGCGGTTGCTCCCCTGGACGACCGCTTCTTGACACGGACCCTGCCAGATCCCTTCTCACCGCCCACAGATCCCTGGTGGAGGCGCCGCCTCGCAGAGTGATCCTCCCGACGATTCAGACACACAGGCTGTCGAAGCGTTGCTACTTCTCATCAACATTTCCGAGTCTCTGCCCACGGGATCGTTCCCGAGAGCCATGAACATCTGCTCTCAGTTCTGACCTACGTAGCCATCCCCTATGGGCGACATGCTTCGAGCACAACGTCATCATGCGTGCACACGGCGCAAGGTAAAGCAGTCACCAAAACCCCCTAGGCCGCTCATCGTCGTTCGGCACCAAACCCCCTAACCAAGCTCAGCAAATCAGGAGTTACCTGTTGCGCATGGACCGAGCCCGGCGCAGCCGACGAGGAGAACAGCGTGGACAACACGAGCACTACCAACAGCGTCAGGACGCCGTCGGAGCAGGAGTTGCGCGATGGGCTCGCCCAGAGCCTCATCGAGCTGGGAGCCGCCCGCAGCCCGCTCGTGATCGCCGCGTTCCGGAACGTTCGCCGGCATCTCGCCACGCCTGACGCGGACTTGGCTTCGACGTACAGCGCCGAAGTCGCGACGATCACCAAGACCGACGAGCACGGGGTGCAGATCAGCTCGGTTTCCGCGCCGCGAGTCCAGGCCATGCAGATGGAGCAGGCCCAGCTCGCGCCGGGGATGTCCGTGCTCGAGATCGGTTCCGGCGGCCCCAACGCCGCACTCCTGGCGGAAGTGGTCGGCGACGCCGGCCATGTCGTGACCGTGGATATCGATCCGGAGGTGACGGACCGCGCCTCGGCCTTTCTGAAGGAGACCGGGTACAGCAATGTCACCGTACTCACCGGGGATGCGGAGGTCGGGGTCCTCGATCACGCGCCGTACGACCGGATCGTGGTGACGGTGCAGGCCGCCGACATCCCGCCGGCCTGGCGCGACCAGCTCAAGGAGGGTGGGCGGCTCGTCGTACCGCTGCGGTTGCGTGGCATGACCCGCACCGTGGCCTTCGTCCGCGATGGTGACCGGCTCATCAGCGACGGGTTCGAGCTGTGCGGCTTCGTGCCGATGCAGGGGGCCGGCAAGGACCGCGTCCGCGTCACCGTGCTGCACGACGTTGAGGGCGAGCAGGTCGGGCTGCGCGTGGACGGACACCCCGAGCCGGACGCCGAAGCCCTCTCCCGGGCCCTTTCGATGCCCAGGACCGCACGGTGGTCCGGTGTGACGCTGGGTGGCAGCGAGTCCAACGAGCACCTCGACCTGTGGCTGACCACCGCGTTGGACAACCTGCCGTTGCTGGCAGCGATGCCGGGCGCGCGTGAGCGCGGGCTCGTCGCCTCGGTGTCGCCGCTCGGCATCCCCACGCTCGTGGACGGCGGCAGCTTCGCGTACCGCACGGTGCGGGCGACGGACCAGGAGGACCGCTACGAGCTGGGCGCCATCGGTCACGGTCCGCGCGGGCGGCAGCTCGCCGAGCGCCTGGTCGAGGAGATCAAGGTGTGGGACCGCGCGCACCGCGGCGACCGCGCGCACATCGAGGTCTACCCGGCGGGCACGCCGGACGACCGCCTTCCCGACGACGGCCGACGCATCGAGCGACGGCACTCGCGGGTCTCGATCACCTGGCCGTAGCCGCCACCGGCCCGCCAGGTTGCACAACACCCTCCACCACCTCCCCAGAAGGAGAGCGAGATGGCACAGCGGATGAGCACGACGTCCGGCACCGGGCTGAAGGCGGCGACGGACTTCAGCGCCGACGCCGGGGACTTCGACCTGAATATCGAGACGGTTACTTCGGCGCCCGTCATCGGCGCGCTGCTGAACGACACCGGCGACAACTGCACCTCCACCTGCCAGTCGGCCTGCTCCAACAGCACCTGCATCGGCAGCTGACCCGGCGGTATCCGAACCCCGCAGCTGGCGGGCCCCGGGGGCGGGCGGGCCGGTCCGCCCCCCGGGGCCGCAATCCGAAAGGAGTACGGATGTACCGCCACATAGACGCGAGCATGATCAGAGCATCAGTGGTTCCGCTCACCGCCCCCGCCCTCGATTGGCCCGGCGAGGAGGCCGGCATCGAGAAGACCGTCGCCTGGATTCAGGACGTCTGGGCAGACGGCTCCCGCGCGGCGGCCATCAGCCACGCCTCGCCTCTGCTGGCTCACGCCGTCCGGGGCCTGCTGGCGGGCAAGCCGATCAAGCCCAGCCGTCTTCGCCGACTCAGTCGGTCTCTGGCCCGCTACATGCTCAGGATGCGTTACCGGGCGACCCCCTTCGGGCTGTTCGCCGGGCCGACTGTCGCACATATCGGGCAGGAGGCGCACGTCCGCTGGGGCCCGCTGACCCGCGCGACCGCGCGCGCCGAATCCGCATGGCTGCACGCAGTAACCACCGCCTTGGAGCGCGACATGTCCGTGCTGCGCTGCCTTATGGTCGTCGCCGACCCCACCTGCGTCGTACGCGGTTCCCGAATCAGCGTGATGAACCAGCCCGGCGAGGACGGGCCGACGGACACCAGCCTGCGCCGCACCCGTGCCGCCGATGTGGCCCTGGGGCTCGCTCGCACCCCGATCCGGGTCCGCGACCTGGTGGCGGAACTCCGCATCGAGTACCCGGCGGTCGCCGAGGCCGCAGTCGAGGACATGATCCGCGCGCTGGTCGCGCACCGGGTGCTGCTGACCGAACTCCCGGCGCCGATGACCGCCCCTGACGCTCTCGGCTACGTGATTGCCCGGATCGACGAGAGCGGCGCCGACGTCTCAACGGCCGACGGATTGCGCGACGTTCACGGCCTGCTGCGCCGCCACGACCATGCGCGTCCCGCCGAACAGCCGGGCCTGCGCGCGCAGGCCACCGACGCGATGTCCGCACTCAGCGGCGTCGGCGAGCAGGCCCTGGTTGTGAACGTGCGCCCGGACGGTGACGTCGTCCTGCCCGAAGCGGTGGCCCGGGAGGCGGAGCAAGCTCTGAGCCTGATGGTCCGGATCACGCCTTATCCACGTGGCTCGGCGGCCTGGCAGGACTACCGGGCGCGGTTCCTGGAGCGCTACAGCATGGGCACCGTCGTCCCTGTCCGTGAGCTGACCAGCCCCGACACCGGCCTCGGCTTCCCCGTCGGATACCGCGGCACGGTCCTGCCCCGCCCCACACTTGCGACAACGCCACGCGATGAACACCTGCTTGCCCTCGCGCAGGACGCCGCGCTGACCGAGCGGCGCGAAATCGTCCTCACCGAAGAGGACATCGACGCGCTGTCCGTCGGCGAACCCACGGCGATCCCGGCCCACGTCGAACTGTGCTTCACCGTCTTCGCACAGTCCACCCGCGCGCTGACGGAGGGGCGCTTCGCCCTCTCCACCGTCGGCCTGTCCCTCGCGGCCGGCACGCTCACCGGCCGGTTCCTGCCGATGCTGGACACCGCCGACCAGGCTCGGATGACGGATGCGTACCGCGCACTGCCGACCCTCACCGAGGGCGCGGTTCGTGCTCAGGTCTCCTCACCCCCACTGCGCCGGCACACATCCAACGTCGGACGCGCTCCCCTCGTCGCCCCCGAAGCATTGGCCGTGGGCGAGCACAACCAGGACGCCGGCCTCGGACTGGACGACCTGGGGGTCGTCGCCGATGCCGAACGCCTCTACCTCGTCTCCCTCTCCACGGGGCGGTGCCTGGAACCCTCGGTGATGAGCGCGGTGGAGCTGAGCTCCGCCACACACCCCTTGGTCCGTTTCCTGACCGAGGTCCACCGCTTCCACACCGCCATCCCCCTGCCCTTCGCCTGGGGTGTCGCGGCCCGGCTGCCGTTTCTTCCCGAAGTCCGCTACGGCCGCACCGTCCTGTCGGCGGCCTGCTGGCGGCTGCGCGCCCGCGACCTTCCCGACGCCGGCCGGTGGGCGGAGGACTTCGCCAACTGGCGTATCCGCTACGGCCTGCCGCGAACCGTGTTCGCCGGCTCCACAGACCAGCAGCTCCGCCTGGACCTCGACCGGGCCGGCCACCGCGATCTCCTGCGAGCCGAGTTGGAACGCCAACGCACCCTGTCCTTGCACAAAGCGCCGGAAGAGAGCGCCTACGGCTGGATCGGCCGTGCACACGAGGTGACCATGTCCTTCGCCGCCGACCAGCCGACTGTCCCTGCGCCCCTCTGGCACACGGTCGCCCGGCGCAAGGACGGCCAGGTCCCGGGCACGGCGAACACCGGGTACCTGAAGCTGTACGGGAGCGCCGAACGCGCCGACGACGTACTCCGGACTCACCTGCCGCGCCTGCTTGACGACGTGGCAGCCGTGTTCCGGAAGACCCTGGCTTACGAAGGCTCCTCGGAACTCGTCGATGATCTGCCGGACCCCGGAGCGTGGTTCGTCCGCTACGCGGACCCCGACCCTCATCTCCGTATCCGACTCCGTCTTCCCCGGCCCGGGGACTTCGCCAATGCGGCCCGGGAAGTCGCCCGGTGGGCGGACCCGCTGCGCGAGGAGGGTCTGATCCAGCATGTGCAGTGGGACACCTACGTTCCCGAAGCCGGCCGCTTTGGGACCGGCGCTGCTCTGGACGCCGCCGAGGACTACTTCGCCGCCGACTCGGATGCCGCGCTGGCGCAGTTGCGCCTCGAACTGCCCGAAGAACTGAGCCCGGCCATCACGGCGGCCTCGTACATGGACATCGCCACCGGTTTCCTCGGCTCCCCCGGCGCCGCGCACGTCTGGCTGGCAGCACACCTTCTGCGCGGCGACGGAGCTACGGCCCCCCGGGGCACACAGGCTCTCGTTCTCCGGCTCACCGACAACGACGACCCGGGCGCCGCTCTGAGCGACCTCCCCGGCGGCGACGACGTGCGCGACGCCTGGGCCCGTCGCCGCAACGCCCTCTCCCGCTACCACAGCAAGCTCCTGCGGCCGGGCCCCACCCCGGAAAGCGTGCTGCCGTCCCTCCTGCACATGCACCACAACCGTGCCGCCGGAATCGCCCCCGGCGCCGAGGCCCTGTGCCGGCGCATGGTCCGCGCCGCCGCGCTGTCCTGGACCGTCCGCACCGAAGGAGCCGCGCGATGACCATCGTCCCGCCCACCTCCGACACCTCCCTGGCCGCACGCCAGTCCCTCGCACATGGCCCCATGAGTACGGTGCTGCTGCACATCGAGCGCGCCCTGCGCGGCGCGGGTGACTGGACGGAGGTCCACCGTGTACTCGCCGCCACCGGCCCGCTCATCGAGGGCGGCGACGCCTGTCTCTTCCTCGGCGCTCCGGCGATGGCCTTCGCCCTGCACCTGGCCGCCGACGGAAGCAACCGTTATGCCGGGGCCCTGCACACCCTCGACCACATCGTGGCCGAGCACACCCACGCACGGCTCGCGGCAGCGCACGACCGGATCGACGCGCGCCGGCGCCCCACGTTCGCCGAGTACGACCTGCTGCGCGGCCTGACCGGGATCGGCGCCCTGCTCCTTCTCCGCAAGCCCCACGGGGCCGAACTGCGCGGCATCCTGGACTATCTGGTCCGCCTCACCGAACCGCTCACCGACCGAGCCGGGCAGACACTTCCCGGCTGGTGGGTGGGCCACGCTCCCGCCGCCAATCAGAGCACCACCCCGGGCGGGCACGCCAACGCCGGGCTCGCCCACGGCATCACCGGCCCGCTCGCCCTGCTCTCCCTCGCCATGCGTGCGGGCGTGCACACCGACCGTCAGGAGCAGGCGATCCAACGCATCTGCCGATGGCTCGACCAGATCCGGCAGAGCGACGCTTGCGGGCTGCGCTGGCCGCGCTGGATCAGTCAGCGTGGCGCGTCTCCCTCCCGGCCCGCCGCGCCGAGCTGGTGCTACGGCACACCGGGGCTCGCACGCGCGCAACAGCTCGCCGCCATCGTCCTGGACGACACCCACCGCAAACACATGGCCGAAGAAGCCCTCGTCCGCTGCCTCGCCGACACCCGCCAACTCGACCTGCTGACCGACCGTGGGCTCTGCCACGGAGTCGGTGGCTTCCTGCGTACGGTGCAGCGCGTCGCAGCCGACGCCGACAACCCCAGCGAGTGCGGCCACCGCTTCGAACCGCTCCTGGAGCGATACCTGCTGGCCGCAGTCCCCGACGAGAACGGCTTTCTCGTCGGCCGCTCGGGCGCGGCCCTCGCCTACCAGGACGCCGCAGCCGCCACCACACCCAAGGGGCAGTGGGACACGTGCCTCCTCCTGACATGACCGACCACGACCCGGCCCGCGTCGAGCACGCCGTCCATCGCGTCCTCAATGGCACACCCGTGGAGGACGCCGCACGCACAGCGCTCGTCCCCGCCGAACAGCTCGCCGAGGCGGTGGAGCACTACCAAGCAGCGGGCCGGGCCTCGTTGGAGACAGCGCGCCCCGGCTGGCACCAGGTCAATATCCGGTTCGCGGACTACGACCGCGCCGAACGCATCTTCCGGTCCCACATCGTTCCCAGCCTCCGCCCCGGCGGACCGATCGGCCTGTGGTGGTTCGTACGGAAGGCCCCGCACTGGCGGATCCGCTGCCACCCCGCGACCGGAGCGACCACGCAGGACGTCGCCGACCACGTCGCCCAGGCCCTCAACAGGTCAGTGTCCTACGGTGTGACCGCGAACTGGCACCCCGCCCTGTACGAACCGGAGACGATCGCCTTCGGCGGCCTGACCGGACTACCGCTGGCACATGCCCTGTTTCATGCGGACAGCGAAGGGGCCCTTACCTACCTCGGCGTCTACGAGAGAGAGTTCTCCGGCCTCCTCGGGCCGAAGGAAACATCACTCCTGGCCATGACGCTCCTCATGCGGGCGGCCGGACTCGAAGCCGGCGAGCAGGGCGACGTATGGGGCCGTGTCGAACAGCGGCGTCCCCTGGCCGACGATGTGATGCCGCAACAGGTAAGCGCCATGACTGCTCCCACGAAGCGCCTCCTGCTGACCGACGCCCGCCCCCTCCTCGCGGACGGTCCCCTCACTCCCGTCCGTCCGTGGATCGAGGCCCTGCAACAACACGGCCAACGCCTCGCGGAGACCACCGAAGCAAACCAACTCAGCATCGGCAAGCGCGCCGTCCTCGCACGACACATCCTCTTTCACTGGAACCGGATGGGCTTCACCCTCCGACAACAATCCATCTGGTGTCGGGCGGCGCGAGAGGCCCTTCTTGGGTGACAACTCCAGCGGTGGAGCGTGATCATGCATGGGAGCGTCGGTCGTCGGTAGCCTGCGCACGCGGCCAGGTATGGCCTCCGTTGATCATTAGAGACTGTCTCCCAGTTCCGACTGCAGCATCGTCATGCCTGTGATCACGTCCTGGTCGGTTTCGGGGCCATGACGACGGCGCCGTGGTTGAGTCCGAGCAGCGTGCGGTGGTCGGCCTGCGGCAGGATCTCGGTGACGGCGGGGGCGGCGCGCCGGAACGCGGCCGGACTCTTGCCACCGGTCAGCACGCGGGTGGGCACCGCCACCCCTTTCCACTCCTCGGCATCGAGCGGCTTGCCTTGCTGGGTATCACCATGACCGCGATGTCGTAGAGCAGCGTGCAGGCCGGCTTGGTGAGGTTGGCCCACATCTTCGGCATGAGCCTCATGAGGAACACGGCGAGGCCGGGCATGCCCTGCACCCTCGTCATGAAAAACGTGACCCGCGTCGCTGTGCCGGCCTTCCGCGAGCAGCGCGGTGATCTGCTGCGCGAGATCCCCTGTGTCTCGTGAAGTATGCCGCCGACGATGAACTGGTACATGGGCAGCTTGTACGACGACGGCAGCATCGACTGTTGGGAAGCCTACGGCGACCTCTACGCGGCCTATAGGCGCGCGTCACCGCCCCGTGTGCGAGACGCGCTGTGATCGCATAGCAGCCGCGACACTTGTGCGCAGACGAACGAGGACGCCTCCGGGCCGACTCCGCAGCTCCGTGGCATCCGGACGGCGGATCCTGGGAGGAGCGGCCGAGGTTCTGCCTGGCGCTTGTGGGCGGGTCCGGCCAACGGGGGATGCGTCATGTCTCTCGTACCCGGAGCGGTCTTGAAGTTCTGGCGGAGCTGGGGCACACAGCCGACAATAGCCCGGCGGGGTGCACGCAAAGTCCTTTCTGCCAGAGGGAGTTGGTATGCGGGGGGCATTGGTCGGGGGGCGCTACCGGCTGGGGGAGCCGCTCGGTTCCGGGGGCATGGGGACGGTGTGGCGGGCAACAGATGTCTACCGTCAGCGTCGTGTCGCGGTGAAGACGGTGGCGGGGTCGGCGGAGGCCGTTTCACCGGAGTCGGTGGGGCGGTTCCGACGCGAGATCCAGGTCGCGTCCCTGGTTCACCACCCGCACATCGTGGAGACCCATGACGCGGGAGAAGCGGTCGTGGACGGGCGCCCGGTGCTCTATCTGGTGATGGAGGAGGTCCCCGGGGACCCGCTGAACCGGGTGCTCGCCGCGCGAAGACCCTCGCTGGCCGAGGTCGCCCGGTGGGGCGGAGAGATCTGTGAGGCGCTCGCGGCCATGCACGGGGCGGGCATCGTGCACCGGGACCTGAAGCCGGCGAACGTGATGATCAGACCCGATGGTCATGCGACGGTGCTGGACTTCGGCATCGCCCGGCTCGACGCCACCGGCATCGACCTCACGACACTGACCCGCACCGGCCACGTCCTCGGCACGGTCGCCTACATGTCCCCCGAGCAGGCCGACGGCGGCAGCGATGTCGACGCACGCAGCGATCTCTATTCCCTGGGCTGCCTTCTGTACGCCGCGCTCACAGGCGGCCCGCCCTTTGCCGACGGGCCCTGGCAGCGGATTCTGCTGCAGCACATGGACGACATGCCCGCCGCGCCGAGCCTCCGCCGGGAGGGGCTTCCGCCCGCATGGGACACCTTGCTGCTGGAACTCCTCGCCAAGCGGCCGGAACACCGGCCGGCGAGCGCAGAGGCGGTACGTGATCGGCTCCGTGCCCTTCCGTTGCCGCCGCCCGACCGCACCCTGCCCGAGGGGGCGCCCGTCGCCGCACCCCCTCTCGCGGCCACCCTCGTCGACCCCGACGCGGTGATGACGGAACGCATGGCACCCGACGGTTCCCCGCCGGACAGGGCCGCCGGGACCGAGGGAGGTTCGCGCGGCAACGCGACGGCGGACGCCGTGACACAGACCGCAGCGGGCCGGGGCGGGCCCGGGGCGGCGTCCGCCGAGGAACGCTCGCCCACCGGGCTTTCGACCAAGGCCCAGGCCCTGGGGACCACCGGTCCGCACTCGGGGGAGGTGATCTCCCGAGGCCTGACCTGGGCGCGGCTCCTCGCCGTGTTCGTCGGCGCAGTGCTGCTGCTCCTCGGGCTGGTCGCCATCGCCCTGATCGCCTCGGGCCGCAGTGCCGGCCAGGCCGTGACCACCTCGGCACTGATCGTGGTGAGCGGCTTCGGCGGCTTTCTCGCGCTCGCCGCCTTCTACGGCCTGTACAGGGTGGACGCCACGATATGGCGGCCCCGGCGGCTGGAGTGGCGGTTCCAGGTGTGGTCGTACGAGAACGAACAGGAGGAAGCCCTCCGTGTCCTCCACTGGGCCATGCGACGCGGCCGGTCGGTGGAGGTCTGCCTCGCGCAGGCAGACGAGTCGTACACCTTCTGCACCATCGTGCCGGGCGGCTTCTTCGACGACCTTCTGGTCGGAAGAGCGCCGTCGGGGGAGGAATACCGGCTCGCCGCGTCCCAGCTGGTGACGGTCAGGGCCGTCCGTGACCCGGACTGACCACAACCGGCCCGCACTCCGTCGCCCCCGTGGGACGGCTCGGCATCCCCACGCTCGTGGACGGCGGCAGCTTCGCGCACCACCCGGTGCCAGCCACGGAGCCTTTCCAACCTGCTCACGGGTCGGTCGGGTTGAGGCATGCCCGCGGTCCTGAACGAGGAAGCATGCGTCAGCCGGTCACAGGTCCCGGAGCACGGGCGTCCTGAGCAGATCCTCCAACCCGGCCCACTCGAAGAGACAGACGGCCAGCACGGCGTGATCCGTGGGGTCCGGCAGCTCCCACTGAGTGCTGAATGAGCGGGATCCGACCTCCTCTCCCCGCTCGACAAGACGGAGGCCGAAGGCACGCGGCACGATCCGGACATCGATCGCGGGTCCTTCATACGTGACCGATCGGCGGGAGCGCCGCAGCGCGGACGTGCCGGTAAAACGGAACGGTTCCCCGGCCGCCTCACCCTCGAAGCCCTTCCGGATCCGCCACCGCAACAACCGGGGATCCGCAACGAGCCGGTGAACCTTGAGCGTGGCCTCTTCGTCCCGCAGAGACACTGTCCAGCTCTCCACCGCATCGGCGTGGTCCTCCGGACAGGTCCGTGGGCCGCGTTCCCGGACCAGGGTCACCTCACCGCGGGGAGTCATACATCTCGCGTAGACCTCGGCAGCGATCGCCGGTTTCCTCCACTCCGCGAACGGCGTTTCTCGACTCACGCGAAAGCTACCCATATGCGCCCCCCGCCGGCTCACTTCTTCATACGGACCACGCCAGTATCACGGACGTCACCGCAGAGCGCCGTACGGGTCCGCACGGGCTCCGAACGGCCGCGGTGTCTTGCCGCCCGCTGCGGGGCACCCCGAGGGCATGCGGCCGGCCCAGCACATGACCAGGAACAACAGGAAGAGCGCCTACGAGGGTCCGTAGGCGCTCTTGGGGGCGGGGCAACGGTCCCTGAGGATCAGGCCTCCGCGTACGGCCTGATCGCCGTGGGCGCGTGCCCCGGCTCCGTGGCCAGGTCCTCGAACTCGTTGACCGAGGCGATGTCCGTCCCGCTCATCGAGATGTTCGTGACGCGTTCCAGGATGGCCTCGACGACGACCGGGACGCGGAACTCCGCCGCCAGCTTCTTGGCCTCCTCGAAGGCCGGCAGGAGGGCGTCCGGTTCGGTGACGCGGATGGCCTTGCAGCCCAGGCCCTCGACCACCTTGACGTGGTCCACGCCGTAGACGCCCAGTTCCGGGGAGTTGAGGTTCTCGAACTCCAGGTTGACCTGGAAGTCGATGTCGAAGGTGCGCTGGGCCTGGCGGATGAGGCCGAGGTAGGAGTTGTTGACGAGGACGTGGACGTAGGGGATGCGGTGCTGGGCGCCCACCGCCAGCTCCTCCAGCATGAACTGGAAGTCGTAGTCGCCGGAGAGGGCGACGACGGAGGCGTCGGGGTCGGCGGTGGCGACGCCCAGGGCGGCCGGGATGGTCCAGCCGAGGGGTCCCGCCTGGCCGCAGTTGATCCAGTGGCGGGGGCGGTGGACGTGGAGCATCTGGGCGCCGGCGATCTGGGAGAGGCCGATGGTGGTGACGTACCGGGTCTCGGGGCCGAACGCGCGGTTCATCTCCTCGTAGACGCGCTGGGGCTTCAGGGGGACGTTGTCGAAGTGGGTGCGGCGCTGAAGGGTCGCGCGGCGTTCCTGGGTGGCGGCGGCCCAGGTCGCGCGGTCCTTCAGACGGCCGGCCGCCTTCCGTTCGCGAGCGACCTCCACGAACAGTTCGAGGGCCGCCTTCGCGTCGGAGACGATGCCGAGGTCCGGGGCGAAGATCCTGCCGATCTGGGTGGGCGCGATGTCGACGTGGACGAAGGTGCGGCCGGCCGTGTAGACGTCGAGCTTGCCGGTGTGGCGGTTGGCCCAGCGGTTGCCGATGCCGAGGACGAAGTCGGATTCGAGGAAGTTCGCGTTGCCGTAGCGGTGGGAGGTCTGGAGGCCGACCATTCCGGCGTTGAGCGCGTGGTCGTCGGGGAGCGTGCCCCAGCCCATCAGGGTCGGGACGACCGGGACGCCGGTCAGTTCGGCGAACTCCACCAGGAGGTCCGAGGCGTCGGCGTTGATGATGCCGCCGCCGGCGACGAGCAGCGGGCGCTCGGAGGCGTTCAGCATGTCGATCGCGCGCTCGATCTGCTTGCGGGACGCGGCGGGCTTGTGGACCGGCAGCGGCTCGTACAGGTCGGGGTCGAACTCGATCTCGGTGAGCTGCACATCGATCGGGAGGTCGATCAGGACCGGGCCCGGGCGTCCCGTACGCATCAGGTGGAACGCCTGCTGGAAGACGCCCGGGACCTGGGCGGCCTCCAGGACCGTGGTGGCGGACTTGGTGACCGGGGCGGCAATCGCCGCGATGTCGACGGCCTGGAAGTCCTCCTTGTGGAGTACGGCGGTCGGGGCCTGGCCGGTGATGCAGAGGATCGGGATCGAGTCCGCGATCGCGGAGTACAGACCGGTGATCATGTCGGTGCCCGCCGGGCCCGAGGTGCCGATGCAGACGCCGATGTTCCCCGGACGGGCCCGGGTGTAGCCCTCCGCCATGTGGGAGGCGCCCTCGACGTGGCGGGCGAGCGTGTGATGAACCCCGCCGGCCGCCTTGAGCGCCGCGTAGAAGGGGTTGATCGCCGCGCCCGGCACACCGAACGCGTTGCTGACGCCCTCGCGCTTGAGGATTTCGACTGCCGCGCGGGCAGCGGTCATTCGAGGCATTGAGTGCTCCTGCTCGGACCTGGGTGGAGTCGGGCTCTGTCGCGCCACCTGAGAGCGCCAATTCCGCATGACGGAAACTTGATTCTGTTATATGGAAGTCAATGTAAAGTCCGGCCGGACGGGCGTCAAGGGAAGGAGGCCGCCTACGCGCTCCCGCCCGCCGAGGCGTCGAAGTGGCTCAACTCCCTGCCCCGGGCCTCGCTCTTGGTGGAGCATGGGGCACGGAGCGGAGCCGCCCCGGACAGCGGGGACCGGCCGCGTCCGCGTGCCGGAAGGAGCCCCGCGGTGGACGAGGGGGAGCAGAGGGAGCACAGCGAGCAGGTGGGTGGAGCGGTTCCGGTACGGTGCCCGGCCTGCCGTCGCGACCACGCGTACGTTCCGCCCGCCTACACCTGCCCCTGCGGCGCCCCGGCCGTCCCGCCCCTGCTGCGCGGCGCACCCGCCGCCCCGGTCACCCACCGCACCTGGACCGACGACTGGGTCACCGTGCGCTGCCACGCCTGCGGCAGGCACGACCAGTGGCCGCAGCCCGAACTGTGCTGCCCGTGCGGTGCCGTATTACGCCTGCCGGTCCGGCCCATGTCCGCCCCCGGTCGCCCCGGCGGGCACGGTCGTCCCGGGGGCTCCGGTGATTCCGGCGGTTCCGGCGGTTCCGGCGGTCCTGGTTCCGGCGGTTCCGGTGATCCCAGCCGCCCCGACGGGCCCGCCGGCCCCGCTCCGAGCGGCGGACCCGGCGACACCGCCCCGTCCGAACGCCCAGGCCGGTCCGAGCGCCCCGGCACGCCGCCCGCCACCGGCCCCTCCCACATCCCGCTCCCCCGCACCGCGCCGGCGCCCAGGCCGCCCTTCCGGCCCCTCGCCATCCGGTCCACGCAGGACGCGGTCGGTGCCGCCGCGCGGTATCTGGCCTGGCTGGGCTTCCGCGAGGTGACGCGGCCCGCCGGGCGCCCGGCCTCACGGATCGATCTGCGGGCGGCGGGCGCGATCGCCCAGGTGGACGCCACCACCCGGCCCAGCACCCTGCGCGATGTCGAGTGCCTGTGGCTCCACGCGCTCAACTCCTCGGTGGCCGGGGTCTTCTTCTCGCTCGCGGGATACGCCCCGGATGCCCGGGAGCGGGCCGACGCGCTCGGCGTCCCGCTCTTCGTGTTGGATCTGACGGGGCAGCCCCGGCCGCTCAACGGCCCGGCGCACGATCTGCTCGGGACCGGCCCCTGAACCGGGTGCCCGTCGCCCGGGAAGCGGTGGGCGGGATACTCGGGGGCATGCACATCCGTACCGCCCGCAGCACGGAACTGCCCCTGCTCCAGGACATCGAACGCGCCGCCGGCGAAGCGTTCCGCGCCCTCGGCATGGCGGCCGTGGCCGACGACGCTCCCCCGCCGCTGGACCTGCTCGACGCCTACCGCGCGGACGGGCGCGCCCGGGTCGTCACCGGCGACGACGACCGGCCGCTCGGGTATCTGCTCGTCGACCGCGTGGACGGCTGCGCCCATGTCGAGCAGGTCTCGGTCCATCCGTCGGCCGCCCGGCGCGGGCTGGGCCGCGCGCTCGTCGACGACGCCGAACGGTGGGCGGTGCGCGAAGGGCTGGCCGCGCTGACCCTGACCACGTTCAGGGACGTCCCGTGGAACTCCCCGTACTACGCCCGGCTCGGCTTCCGCGTCCTTGACGGGTCCGGACCGGATCGCCCGGACGGGTCCGGACCGGATCGCCCGGACGGGGCCGGACCGGATCCTCTGGACGGCCTGGACAGCCGGGGCGGTCTCGACCGGCCCCGACCGAACGAATCCGGACTCACCGACGGCCTGCGCGCCATCCGCGCCGAGGAGGCCCGGCACGGCCTGGACCGGTGGCCACGGGTCTGCATGCGCCGTGACGTGCCGCAGCTCACAGAAACCGGGCGGCCACACTGAGTGCGATCGGTCACGTTCGAGCCAGGGGGACACATTTGTTCGGTGTGTTGTCAGTGGCGGGCTCTAGAGTGGGGCACATGGTCTTAACTCCACGGCATTCCACCGCCACGACACCGTCGTACACCGTCTTCCCCGCCCAGCCGGCCCACCCCGCGGCCGTCGAGGCGAACGAGGCGATCCGTGCGCTCGTCGACGCGCGCGCGGGCCAGGAGTGGTCCCCCGTGGAGTCCGCGGCGTACGAGGTCCTGCTGATCGAATGGGCGGCGGCCACGAAGGGCACCGCCGGCGACGTCATAGAAGCCGCCTGACGGCACCCTCCCGCTTCCTCCGGTCTCCTCTACTTCCCGTAGTTCTCCCGCAGTTCGATCTTGCGGACCTTTCCGCTGACCGTCATCGGGAAGGCGTCCATGATCTGGAGCAGACGCGGGATCTTGTAGTGCGCGAGCTGTTCGCGGCAGAACTCCCGGATCTCCTCCAGCTCCGGCGGATCGGCCGGGTCGACAGGGATGACGCAGGCCAGGATCTCCTCGCCGTACCGCTCGTCCGCCACCCCCACCACCTGCACATCGGCGACCTTGGGGTGGCGGTAGAGGAACTCCTCGATCTCGCGCGGGTACACGTTCTCGCCGCCCCGGATGATCATGTCCTTGATCCGGCCCACGATCTGCACATAACCGTCCTCGTGCATCACCGCGAGGTCGCCCGTGTGCATCCAGCGCCCGGCGTCGATGGCCTCCGCCGTCCGCTCCGGCTCCTCCCAGTAGCCCAGCATCACGCTGTAGCCCCGGGTGCAGAGTTCACCGGACTCACCGCGCGGCAGCGTCACCCCGGTCACCGGGTCGACGACCTTCACCTCGATGTGCGGCATCACCCGGCCGACGGTCCCGGTGCGGCGCTCCAGGTCGTCGTCGCGGCGGGTCTGCGTCGAGACCGGCGAGGTCTCCGTCATGCCGTAGCAGATGGACACCTCGTCCATGTGCATCTCCGCGACGACGCGCTTCATCACCTCGACCGGGCAGGGGGATCCGGCCATGATGCCGGTGCGCAGCGAGGAGAGGTCGTACGAGGAGAAGTCGGGCAGGTTCAGCTCGGCGATGAACATCGTGGGGACGCCGTACAGCGAGGTGCAGCGCTCCTGCTGGACGGCGGAGAGCACCGCCCCCGGCTCGAACGCGGCGGCCGGGATCACGATGCAGGCGCCGTGTGAGGTGATCCCGAGGTTGCCCATGACCATGCCGAATGATATGGGAACACCTATGCAACGAGAAAGCCCCAGATCACAGGCGCGATCTGGGGCTGAGGGTAGGGTCTACGTGGGTCCCGGGGGCATGCGTCGCTCCCGGGGCCCTTTACTTGTGCGGGTCAATGAAGGTGTGAGGCCAGCTCACGTCCGGCAACAGCAGTTTCACCCTGGCCACCTTGCCGGGCATCACGGGGTCATCGTCACTGGCCCAGTCCAGCCGTCCGCAGTGCCGTAGCGCCAGGGCCTGAACCATGGACAGCCCTCTCCCGCTGGTGGATGACCAGTCGATCGCCCCGGGGCGCCTGCCCTTCTCCCCCACCCCCCAGGACATGTCCGCCGGGTGAGGCGCGGTCACCGCTGCTGTCCTGGGGGCCTTGTCGTGCACCGTGAGAACCAGCCACTTGTTGGGATGCCACACGGTCAGGCTTCCCGCCGGAAACTTGGTCAGCGGGCGGGCGTGCAGTACGGCGTTGGTGACCAGCTCCGTGACCATCACGGCCACATCGTCGGCAAGGTCAGGCACCCACGTCAGTCCGAACTCCCGGAGCAGATGGGCGGCGGCGGCCCGGCACGCGAACGGGGCCCGGCGATCGTCCAGCCGGAATCCGATGGATCCGAACCGGTGCGTTCGCACGGGCCCCTCAATGACCGCCGCTGATGGGTGTGTCTGGATTTCAGTCATGCGGTCACGGTAGTACGGCGCTACCGCCCCTGCGAGAGAGTCACCAATACGGGTCCGACAGCGCCTTCCCAGTCGCGCCCTTGTACTACGGCTGCGTGTCCGTCCGTCAGCATCGCCAGCCGCAGGCTGTGTACCGCCCCCAGGAGCGCTGACAGGGCCTCAGTGGGCAGATGCGCGCATGCTCCCGTCTGACGTCGTCCCTGACGGCGGTCCAGGCGGCCTCTGCGGACTCAACAGACCGGCGGGAACTGCCCCGCCCCTCCACTACCCATGTCACCTTCATGCGCCGACCCTAGGCGGCCAGCGCCGATGATGGCAGCGCTCCCATGGCGGGCACAGCGGGAATACCGATGCTGGCCGTGAAGCGTTCCCGGTCGATCATCCTGCCCGTCTTCAGGTAGTACGCGCGGGCCGCGTCCCTCCACCCGCTCAGGTACTCCCCTACCGGCTCGAAGGCCCTCGCGCTGACCGACCACGCCCACTCGCGCATGCCGACACACAGGCCGGTGACCATCCCCCACGCATCCACCCTGAATCGATCCGCGCCCACCTGACTGCGCGTCACGATCTGAGACACCATGCGTCCATACACGTGAACCAGGGCGCGTACCTCCGTGTCGCTGTACGCCCACTCCTGGCCCAGATCCCCGGGCAGCTCTACCAGCGGCCCCCACGTCCAGCCACCTGCACCCAGCGGCGTAGGTACCCGCACTACAAGCCGGGTGTTTGCTGCTGGCGTCAGGTCCACACAAGTGATCATCTTTACCACTCCCCCACGTAACCCACGCCTCTTTCGTACGTCACAAGCTAAGCGGAGTCGTCCACTCCTCAACAGCCTGTTGAGCAGAAGTGTGGCCCCTGTGACGGAAATGTAAAAGTCCTTTGGTCAGAGAATCACCGTGCGTAGATATACATGTAACGTCCACGCATGTATATGATCAAGAGAATGGGCCCCTGGCTGCTGCGCCAGGGGCCCTCGGTTAGCGCCGGTACGCGGCCCGGTTGATGTTGCCGCTGTACCCGATCAGCTCCATATTGACGTACAGCTCCACGTCTCCGATGAAGCGGACTGCCTCCCTCTCCGTCTCGAACCCCTCCGTGCGCTGAGGCTCGCCGTTCATGGTGTAGGTCACGGTGTACACATTGTCCCCTTCGTTCGACATGCGTGGATCATCGCACACACGAAGGGCCCCCGCAAGGCACCCCCGAAAATTCGGAGGTGGCCAAGCGGAAGCCCAGGGTGCTACTCGGTTTCGTCCTCGGCCAGCCAAGGCCCAAGGGCGTCGTTCATGGAGGCTCGCAGCCAGCGGGCTCCGTCCTCGTTCATCACGATGGTGACCGGCCCGCGTACCAGATCTACCGCGTACACGGCAACCGCGCGGGTAGCACCTTCAATGCGCACCGCGTTGGTCACTTCGATCAGGTTCAGTTTGATGTCAGCCATGATGACCCCTTCTTGGCGTGATGTGCTTGCGTGGACCGACTCTATCAGTGTGCGGGGCTTCCCGGTCAACCCTGGGCGGGCCTTCGCACCACGAATCGCTTGTTGGACTGGCCGAAATCACGGCAGCCGCGAGAAGCGCCAGGACGGCTACCAGTGCGGCCCCTGCGTATCTCATCGACCGAGACCCCGCCACCACGTCATGCAGGACTCCCAGGACAGCTTCCGGGCCTGCGGCTCCATCGCCCCCATGATGCAGTCGAGATCCACCCTCAACCCATCAGCGGCGCAGTGCGGAATCCGGATCATCTTGCGCACATTCCCCCGCGTGATGACCTCCATGTGGACGAAGAAGAAGCCCTCTTCGCCCTCCACCAGGTCAACTCTGCCGATCTTCTTGATCGTCTCGCTGTGCATTTCCGCCTCCTTCAGACGGGGACCAGATGCGTCCCGGTCCCCGTCCGACCCACTATGCGACACGACCACGTGCCGCGCAACCACCTACGAATATTCGGGGGTGACTCATCCCTGAGAACGGGATGCGCGCCCCAACTCCTCCGAAAGAACGGCCGAGTCGGCTCGGTCTAGCGACACAGAGCTGATCGTCTCCCCCTCAGGGTTGATCGTCTCGAACTCCAGCCGGTCCCGGGTGAGGCGGCACACCCGGCGCTTCACGATGTAGCCGGAGGGTAGATTGAACGTACGCATGCGGATCTCCTAGAAGGTGCTGGCCCACTCGGCCAGCGTCAGATCAGATTTGGACAGGTTGCAGTCGGCGCACGACGGGAGGACATTCGCTTCCACGTCCCGTCCGCCGCGCGAGAGGGGCCGTACGTGGTCCAGGTGCTCCGCTGGCGCCTCACAGTAGGCACAGACACTTCCCCAGCGGGTGAAGACCTGGGAGCGCCTATAGGGCGCCGCCCTGACCCTCCGATGTGACCAGTACAGCGCGGCGTACTCAGGACGCATCCAGCGGCTCAATCTCCAGGGTGGCGCCGGGCCACATGAGCCTGAGGACACGACGACCGGCCTCCGCTTCCGCGAGACTTCTGTAGCCGTCCCGACGCGGGGCCAGCCGGTAGACCCGCGCGCCATCCGTCACCCTGATGGTGAACCTCACTTGCGGCCCCCACGTCCCAGGTTGGAGGCGGCGGCCTGCTCCATGGCCTGGGCCTCTTCGGCGGTGCGGGCCATAGCCTTGATGAAGCGCTTGGCGAACGCCTTGTGGCCCTTCGTACGGGCATCACGGACTTGGATCACCGACAGGCCCAGCTCAGCGGCCAGCCCCTCCAGGTCACCGCTGTCCCCGGTTCCGTAGCAGCGCACACCCCCGATGCCGTACGAGTGGCGGAGGGCGTTGCTTTGGTTTTCGCTCATCACATCCAGGATGGCGTTGACCACCGCGTGCTTCTCCCGGCGCTCCTCGGCGCTGATGTCCTCGGAAGTCACCAGATCCTCCGGGATCCCGTACGTGGACTCCAGGTCGTCCGCGATCGTCTGGTGCCCGTTGCTGTTGTGGGTGACGGAGGTAGGTGCATCCAGGCTACGGGCGCCCTGCCAGGCAAGGCGGGCAGCCTCGGCCCGGTCGGCACTCAGACGCTTGCCCTTCGGGGGAACGGTCTGCGCGAACTTCTCGGCCAGATAGACGTTGTTGTCAGCGCGCTCCATCATCGCCGCGAACACCTTGGTGGCGTCTTCGTCCACACCCTGGTTCCTCGCGGCCCGGACCTTGTCCTTGAGGACGCTCTCCACGGTCGTCCACATGAAGCCGTAGAAGCTGTCCGTGGACTGCCCCTGGAACCGGGGCAGCGCCTCGAACATGGCAAGCGCCGCGTCCTGCCGGAAGTCCTCCCTGTAGTCGGCCGCGCTGTGGAGGGACTTAGTCATGCGGTTCGCGGCGATCGCGGCAAGCTGGTCCAGTCGGCTGCTCATGGCGGAAAGGACGGCACTGGTGCCCTCCAGCCCGTTCGCCTGCGCGTCCCGTATCTGGCTCATGGTCAGGGTGGTGGTCATGGCGCGTGCCTTCCTGGTTGATTTCCTCGCTCTTGATTGAGCGAGGGAGTCGAATGCCAGGAAGGGGCCGGATCAGTTGTGACCCCCGTCACACCCTGATTTAGACAAGGGAGTGCCGTTGCGAGATCACAGCGGGGTTGAGCGGGCTAAGCCCCTTCCTGGGGGCTTCCGCTTGTCCGAAGATCCGGCCGGTCGCTTCGGGCTTGCTGGGGTAGAGGTTGCTCCGTTTTTCGGAGGTGGTCAACGTCCTTTGCGAGTTAGACCGCCCTGAAGCCCGGGTCGTTGTACCTAGAATCCAAGGCGTAATCCGCTTCATCCCTTGGAATGAGAGGCCAGAGTGACGGACACGCCAGGGATGGGTTCTTGTGGCTCGGACGCAACCTTCGACGGGCTGTTGGCCAAAATTTCTTGGATTGGTGCCCTCGGTAGGCACCTCCGAAAAAAGAAGGTGACCGCCAGTGGTCAGGAACCCACTTGGCGGTCACCCTGTGTCACCTACTGATCTGCGCCATAGAGGCTGCCCCAAGACCGCTTGCCGATGTCCGCGTCCGCGACGATGGGCACCCCGTAGAGATCGAAGGTCATGCACTCCTTGATGCGCCGGGCGTAGTCCTCAGCCTCAGCCGCAGGAACACTCGCCAGTACCTCATCGTGGATCGGCAACCGGAGTGCTTCCAGAAGGCCAGCGTCCTCCATGTTGATCAGGCTCTGGCCGAGGCAGTCCCGCGCCACGCTCTGACAGGCGTAGTTGACCACTGCGTACATTCGCTCCCGGTCCAGCGGAAGACGTCGGCCAGTCACACTCAGGTGCACCATGCCCGTCTCATACGCCTCGCGCTGCCAGCGGTTGGACTTGCGCTTGATTTCCGGGAAGACCCTGTCGTACTCAGCAAAGGTCCTCCGCATGTCCTCAGGATCGGCCCCGGTCTGACGGGCCACTCCCTTGTAGCCGCCGCCGTAGACCTTGCCGAAACCGGCGCCCTTGAACATCTTTCGGTCCGCCTTGGTGGCACCAGGACCCTTGACCAGGCGTGCCGTGTACATGTGGATGTCGAACCCGTCCGGGTACTCGTCCTTGGGGTAGCTGTCGGCGTGCTGGAAGCCGTGCTTCATCTGCTTCACGTCCGCCAGCGCGGCCAGCACCCGCATCTCAACAGCACTGAAGTCCGTGGACACCATCACGTGCCCCTCCTCCGCCAGCAGCGCACGCCGTATCGTGGCGTCGCCCGAGGGGAGCGTCTGGAGTGCTGGCCGCGTCACGGACATGCGGGCCGTGCGCGCCATCATGGAGTTAATGAAGGCGTGCACCCTCCCGTCAGCGTCCATCGTCTCCAAGAAGGTCTGGGTGTAGGCAGAGCGCCACTTGCCAGCCCTCTTACTGCGGATAATGGCCTCCGCCAGCGGATTAGGCCTGCGACTGTTCAGCGGCGCACCCGTCTGAAAGTCAAGGTCCGCGAACCGGTGCAACACGGCTTTGTCTACCTTCAGGGCACCCGTCGCGGTCCTCTCCTCTGCCTCCCAGATCTCCCCCATGGCCTGAAGGGCTTCCCGGAGCTGGGCAGGCGCATTGACGTTGCTCACCCCGTAGCGCGCAGCCTTGGCGGCAAACTCCTCGGCCTCATCGTACAGCCGGGCATCAAGAGCCTTGGTGTACGGCACATCCAGGACCATGCCCTTCCGCTGCATGATTGCGCAGATGCGGGCTATCCGGTGCTCGTACTCAACCAGTCGGGGCCGGACGCGGAGCATGTCCAGTTCGCGATCAAGGCAGGCGTCAAGCCTCGCGGCGAAGATGGGGTCCAGCCCGGCGTAGAGCAAGTAGGTCGGATGGTCCAGAGGTATCCCCGCCCATCCGGTGGACTTGGTCAGTCCCAGCTCACGGAAGACCGCCGTCAGATCGCCTTGAGTGTCCGCCGCGCGGGGATCCACGTACCAGTTCATCAGCGGCTTGAGGGCAGTCCCTCTGCCCCCTTCCTGAGGCTGGCGAGGGTCCACCAGACCGGCCTTCAGGCGGGTATCAATGGTGCGAGGCGCCAGTGACTCAATTGCGACCCCCGCATGCCGGTCCAGAACGGCCCAGTCGAAGGGCGCGTTGTGGATCTGGAACTTGCGCCCCACCCCCAGCGCCCACTTGGCGGCATGCCGGAACGCCCCTCCCAGCTCCCAGGGCAGCACCCATCCGGTGCGCCTGTCGCCAAACTGGACCGTTCGCAGTCGGTAGTGCGGGGCGTAAATGTCAAGGCCCGTGGTCTCCGTGTCCAGCCCGACAGGTCCGCGCCGGTCAGCCCCTTCGAACCACATCCGGAAGGCCCGAACGTCGTGGCTGTCCTCCGGCACCTTCACCGTGACCCGCTCACCAGCAACCCTGTAGTCGTACCTCTTCACGCTCTCCCCTTCGACCTACACGAAGGACCACCCCCGAATATTCGGGGGTGGTCCATGATGGGCTAGCTAGCGCCTAGTCGCTGCCAAAGATGCCCGGCCCCGCCCCTGCGACTGCGCCAGGGAGTCGAACGCCGACCAGGGCCATGCCCTTGGATGTCCGCACCCTCGTGATGCCCCGCTCCTCCATGGCTCCGTAGAACGCTCGTCGGGTCCATCGCTCCTTGGCGGGCAGGTTCTCCGCCTCACACCAATCCAGATAGGCCGTGAACGCCTCAGACCCCTCCAAGCGGGCCGAGTCGTCAGGGATCAAGATGCCAGGGAAGAAGCCAGCCAGTGCATCGCTGGTCTCCTTGTACTCCTTCGTCGCCGCACTGATGCTGCCCGGGTCCTTCAGGCCCTCCGCGAACCACTCGACAGCCCCTCTGACAGCCCACGCGGCGATGCCGGACGCTTCCGCTTCTAGCTTGGCGTCCAAGGTGTAGTCACGCTCCTCGGGGGCAAAGTACCGCGTGAAGGGGATCATCTTGACGCGCCGCCAGAGCCCTTCATCCTGACCCCTGAACTTCGGCTTGTGGTTCGTCGCCAGCATCAGCAGGAACGACGGCTTGAACTCGAAGAATTCCTGCCGCAAAAAGCGAGCCGCGATCATGTCCTTGCCGGTCACCCGCTTGAGCACGGCTTCCGACATCGGCTTTCCGCTTTCTCCCTCCGACGCCATCACTAGGCGGCTGCCCCGGAGAGCCGCGATGTCGTTCGGGATCCCGCCGCTGGACCGCTCTTCGAAGGTGGCGAAGGGTGTCGTCTTGGAAATGGAGCGAAAGACACTTGACAGAGTGTCAGTGAGTACGCTCTTGCCGTTGGCGCCCTTCCCCCAGCAGACAACGAAGCACTGCTCGTCGGTGTATCCCGTGATGCCGTAGCCAATGAGTCGCTGCATGTACGGGACCAGGTCCGCGTTGTCCGGGAAGACCTCTCCCAGGAATTGCTCCCAGCGGGGGCACTGCGCGTTCTCGTCGTAGTCGATGTCCAGGCAGTAGGTGAGAAGATCATCCTTGCTGTGCGGACGCAGGCGTCCTGTCCGAAGCTCCACCGTGCCGTTTCGGAAGCTGAGCAGATCCGGACGGCTGTCGAACGACGTGTGTGAGATGTAGACGCTCGGGACGCTCCGAAGCTCCTTCATCAGGTTGTCGATGTTGGTCGTCATGGTGAAGCCGCGCGACTCACGGGTACGTCCGGCGAGGACCAGCGCGCCTCCCATGCGGTGGACCTCCTGGCGCACAAGATCGGCCCCGGGGTCAGCCTTCCACTTGCGCCCGTTCCAGACGAAGAACCCCATTGCGGGCGCGTACTTGATCCGCCCCCCGCACCATGCGACCAGGGCATGGGCATTCATGGTGTCACTCGCCTCATACCTCTCCAGGAGCCCAGCGATGATCCGGGCAGCAGCTATCCCCTGGTCCTTGCTGATGACGTCAGATCCGGTTGCCTCGCTCAGCTCCTCACTGACCGCGACCCTGGCGGCCTCCTCAGGGAGTGCCACCGGCTTGGCGGCCTTGACCGCAGCATGGAGGGACGCAGCGAAGGCGACCGGGTTGTGCTCTCGCCACTCGGTAAGGTCCGTCTTCGGGCCGAGTCGCGGAATGGCCAGCGCGTGGACGTCTATGCCGAATGGACGCAGGCCCTCTGCCAGCTTGGCGTTGAAGTCCTGTCCAGAGGTATCTACGTCACCGCAGGCGATGACCAGGCTGCCGCGCAGCCCCTCCGCCAGCTCCTCCAGAAGCTCCGGACTGCCCACCAAGGCGGCGCCTCTGATCATCACGACGTCGTACCCCACCGCGACGGCTGTGAGCCCGTCTCCGGGCCCCTCGGTTACCAGGGTGACCCCGTAGCCGCTGGCGCCACTCAGGTAGCCGTACTGGCCCCAGCGGTGTCCCTTAGGGTTGGTCAGGGACAGCCAGCGTCCCGGGCACTGTCCCGTCAGGTCCCGCCCCTGGATCCCATGCACCATGCCATCGAAGTTGCACAGCGGCACAACCAGGCGGGGGTACGCCAGGAAGCCCCGGCCCAGGTACGGCAGGCTGGCCCCGGTCTCATCATCGCTCAGCCCCAGCTCAAGCGCTTCGTACATACCGGGGGTGACGCCGAAGCGGTGCAGCGCATAGGCCCTGGCCTTGTCCGCCGTGTCACTGCTGGTGCCGCGCAAGTGCTGCCCGGCAATGTCCACGAAGGACTGGAGGCCAGCGGTATGCGCGATGCCCACCAAGGCCGGGCGCTCCTTGGCCACCGTGGACCCCTCCCCCTCCGCATCGAAGAGGTCACGCCAGCGCAGGTCCACGGCCTTGATCACGTTCCTGGTCTCGCACCCGACCCGGCAACTCATCCTGACCTTGCGGTCATCCCCGAGCCAGATACGGAGCGACGGGCGGCTGTCTCCATGGGACGGGCACAGCGCGGTGTATCCGCCGTCATCGTGCTCCCCCACACCCTCAAAGCGGCTCAGAATCTCTGCGAACTCCACAGTGGTGCCCTTCTGTTGTCTTCGAGGGTGTGAGAGGGAGTCGAATGCTAGAAGGGAAGCCCGATGCCCGGGTCCTCACTGGGCCCGAAGGTCTCGGACCATTCGGCCAGGGTCTTGGGCCCCTTCGACAAGTTGCATGCAGCACACGCAGGAATCACGTTGTGCTCAGCATCAGCGCCACCCTTGGAGAGCGGGTGGACGTGATCTAGGTGGGTGGCAAACGCCCCACAGTAGGCGCAGGCGTGGCCCCAGCGAGCCAGGATCGCCGTCCGGCTGTATGGGACGTGCTCTACGCCGTACGCCTCCGCGCGCCGCCTGTGGGTCAGCGTGTGGCGCTTGTCCGGCGGCAGTGACCGGTAGTAGCTGCGGACGTACTGCTGCTGCTTCTTGCGGCGACAATCGGCGCAGGCGCTCGAAGGCTTCTTCGCCTTCCCTGCCAGGAACTGATCAGCGGGCTTCACCCGCTCGCATAGTCGGCACTTCTTCACGACTTCCCCTCCCACTCGATCCACACCAGCGCGAACCGCCGGTGACTGAACAGGCGGCGCCAGCGGTACGGGCCAGCGTCTTCAAGGCGCACACTGCGCCATCGACTGAGCCCGAGCCTGGTCACCTTGCGCCGCCGTTCGAGCTGAAGAGCGTCCCGTACCAGGTGGCAGCCATGTTCTCCGCCCCCTGCGGGGACCACCCCTTCTTCACCAGCTCCTCACGCAGCCTGTTGGTCGCGTCAATGAGTGGTGCGGTGGTGTGCTCATACTCCATGAGAATGGAGGCCAGCTTGTCCCTGTTGGCATCGAAGCTCATTCGCGTAGCCACCTCACATCAGCGCCACGGGAGACGGCCGCAGCAATCGCATCCAAATACCTTGGCCAGTCAGCCCGCGAGGGCGCCCCCGGTTTTATCCAGACAGTGACTCGGGGGCCTGATGCTCGTAGGTTGCCCAGCGGAACCGCAGCGTACGGCCCGACGATCAGACCGGCGCTCATGGCGCAAAGTCCGGAGTGATCAAGCGGACATGTTCAGTGGTGATCCACTGCGGGTCACCCGACTTGCGCTTGACGGGGCCGCTTTCCACGCCCGTGGGCTGGACCCTGAGGACCGGCACCAGCACAACCCCCACATGAGGCACGTTGGCCTTCTCGGCGGTCACCTCCAGGATCACGGCATCCGTGACCCGAACACTGTTCCCCTGCCGCGCGCTGTAGGTGATCAGGTCCCCGGGATGCAGTTCGTTCCCGGCATAATCCGTGAACACCGCACGCTTACCCACGGGAGCGGGGGCCCAGATCGACTTTCAGCGAATGAGCCAAGTCGCACTCTTGCTGGTTGGTGTAGGCCGCGTAATCGATAAACGTTGCCAGCGCCATACGAATGACGCGCATCTCCTCCGTGGTCATATCAACCAAGGCCCGTTCGTACCTCACTTCGGCCATAGATAACCCCTTTCCGTGGGGTAGTGCACCCCTTACCGCCGGAAGCCCGGTACCACCCCCGAATATTCGGAGGTGGTACCGGGCAATCATTTGCGCTAGACACGTTCCCAGAGGTCACCCTCGCCGGACAGTTGGAACGCCCAGTTGCGGTTGCGGAGGGAACGGGGGGCCTCGGTGCACACGTAGTGCCTTGTGACGTGCACGACTTCCAGGACATCCCCCTCCCGGACGATCGCACCCTCGGCAGACCTCTTGAGTATGCGGATGCGGCTCCCCTTGGTCAGCGGCTCGGGCTCGGGTGCCGATGCCCGGTCGATGGTCGCCAGGAGTCGCTTGGCCTTCACCCGGAACGACTCGCGCATGCTCTCCGAGGCGATCTCGTAGCTGACCATCAGAGCGCGGGTGAGGACTTCCACGCGCGGGTCTTCGGGCGCCAGTGGGGACAGCTCCGTGAACTTCACCAGAGACACGTTGCCGTCCGCCTTGCGGATCAGGTAGCGGTCGTGCCCCGGCGAGTTGTGCGGCCCGCTCAGGATCGTGGCGGGCATCGCCATACGGGCGTACTTGACCTTCTCTTCAGCCTTGAACACGAGCGCTCTCCCATCGCGGGGCCACCTGCCCCCTCTACTGCCTCAAGCCCGGTACCACCTCCGAATATTCGGGAGTGGTACCGGGCCAGAAGATCAGACGGCCTCGGGCTCCACGAGCTGGGAGTCATAGTCGGTGGCCGGGTCGATGTCCATCGCGTCGTCCAGGGTGGGGGTCTCGTCGTGGTAGGCGACGACGATGCCGCTCTCGTTCACGGTGTCCAGCGGCCTGGCCCAGACGTTGCGCTGGGTGCCGTTCGAGATGACGCCACTGAGGTGGCTGACGGCCTCGCGGGCCAGGGACCGCCCCCGGGCGATCACGACGGCCGAAACGAACTCTCCGGGTCCGGGGGTGTCGGTACGGGTGACGTGGTAGATCATGTGATACCTCTCCTTGCTGCGCTTCAGGCGCTAGCGGTAGTCGGTGTCCCCGATGGGCTCGGGGTCATGCTGTAGGATCCCGCGTCGCTGGCGTTCAGCGAGCACGGCAGGGCGGGCGCTCACGGGCCAGTCCCAGAGGGGGACGGACAACGTGACGTCATCTGTCCCCCGGACTGCCCGCGCCCAGTCGTACGGCTCGGCGCGGTCTAGCATCAGCGCTCTTCGGAGATCGCGTCGTTGTAGGAGCCGAGCACCGTAAGGACCGGCTTCTTGTACTTCACCAGCTCGCCGTCGCTGTTGGTGAACTCCTCGGGGACGATCTCCAGGCGGACCAGCGCTTCGCCGTCCACGTCGTCCAGCTCATCCTTGATCTGGTGGATGGTCTCCGCGAACTGCCAGCTCGTGGCGATCCAGCGGCCAACGCCCAGCTCGTAGCCCAGGCCCGCCAGGCGCATGGAGATCACGATGTTCGGGCCGGGTGCCTTGCCCGCGCGGTTCTTGGCCTTGCGCTCCTTCAGGGTGCCGGAGCAGCCGCACGGCGCGCCCTTGTCCTCCTTGAGGAGAGACCGCAGGCCGTCGCACTCGTGGATGGGCAGACCGTGGGTGCCCCACTGGACGAACTTGTCATCGACGGCGTCCGAGCCGTTGATGACCACCTCCAGGGACGAGGTCTCGGTCATGACCTCGTAGTCGTGCTCCTTCTCCGGGAACTTGTGGTCCGGGGAGCCCCCCAGAAGCTCCGCCAGCCCCTTGGCGGTCTCCTCCCCGGCGGCCAGGATGCGCCACTGGGCCAGGCTGACCGGCGTGGACTTCTTGGCACCGGGCGGAGTGATCTGCGTGCCGGTGCGGAGCTGGAATGCGTAGTCCGGGCGGGCGAACTCCGCCTCTCTGGCCTCGCGCTCCGGGTCGTGGAAGATGCTGGCGTCCATCTGGTCCCCTCTGCTGTGAATTGATCGGGGAGCGAGGCAGGGTCACCGCGTCTTATGCGCTGAACCGCGCCGCGCGGGCTGTTCCTGCCGCCTCGCTCCCCTTCACTCAGGGCCTAGGGGGTCGAATGCCCGCCCCGGTCCCGCGTGTTTTTCCCCTTACACACCGGGCCTAGGGGGTCGAATGCCAAAGGCCCCCAGCGGCCCTGGAGGGGGTCACTGGGGGCCTTAGAGGGTCAGCCGCTACAGATGGGGCACAGGCCCGACTTCTGCGGGTTACAGAGGCAGTTGGGGCCCGTCTGGGCGCTGCTGGTGGTGTTCACGCTGTCCACTCCCCCAGGGATGCAGTCTCGATGTGTCCGCCGATGAACGTCAGGCGGCCATGTCGGCTGTAGTGCTCGATGTGGGACAGGCGTCCTTGAGCATCCGACCGGCGCCAGTAGGGCCCTAGGTACTCGGTCTCCTGGCCGCCATCCCGCTGCTCCCAGACCACCACAGCGCGATAGGCGTGAGAGGGCGCCTTGGTCATCTTCCTTCCCATGGCTCAGCCTCTCCGCTCCGTGCCGGTCTCCCGCTGCGAGCGTGCCAGCGGCTTGCCCAGGGCCGTCTTACTGTCCGCCGTCTCCCACTCGTGCGTGGCCCGCAGGTGCAGGAAGTAGCGGAACGCCCTCTGGAGCTTGTCCAGGTAGACCGGGTACAGGGCCCAGCCCTCCGGGGTGATGTGGAGGACAACGGCGCCATCGAACGCGGGCATGGGGGTCTCCGTGCCGTCCGGATCGATGATGAGGTCAGCGAACGCGTATCCACCCATCTGAAGGGCGACGCTGGCCCAGACGCTCTTAGACGTCTTCCAGTCCGCGATCACGTCCACGGGCACGGACATCGGGTGGCTCCGTCCCGGGTCGAGAGTCCAGGTGCCGTCCGCCCCCTTGACCACCCACAGCCGTAGCCAGGCGTCGAAACTTCCCGCGTACTGGTAGGTGTCCGACCAGGCCACGTCCTCCGCCCTCACCAGTTCGGGGTTGACGAAGGTCAGGAACGAACGGAACTGGGCCCGGTACGGCTCCATGTCGATCGACTGGCGGCGGACCTGGTGGCCCCTGATCATCCGCTCGAAGAGGTCATGGGCGTCACTGCCGACGTCGCCACGATTGCGCGTGTAGCGACCAGCGGCACCGGCCAGCCACTTCTTGGCCCCACGCGGATCGCGCTCCTTCATCCGGGCCACGTAGTCGATGCTGTCCAGCGCGAGGTCTGCGGCCATGTCGGCGTACCAGCGCGGCAGGAACTTCTTGGGGGCGTGGTCCACGATGCTGGTCACGCTGGGGTAGCGGACGTCCGGAGCGCTCTCCCGGTAGTAGCGGCGGAACTGCCCGGTCTCCTCGTTCAGAACTCTGGCCATGACGGCCCCTTTCTGTGTCTTCACAGGGGACCTAGGGGGCCGAATGCTGAGTGTAGGAAGTGTAGGTATGAAGGCGGCTCCGGTTTAGCTATGGGTTTCTATAGGGAATGTCAGACTAGGTACAGAAACTACATCTTCTACATTTATGCAGGTCATGAGGCTGTTGCGCCCCTTCCGCTGTGCCCGGACATGCAGAAGCCCCACCTGACCAGGTGTCAGGTGGGGCTTCTAGGGCACTCGCTTAGATGGTGGCCGCTACAAATGCCTTCAGTTTGGCAATGACGGCTTCAAGCTGGTCCCGAGCCGCCTTCCTGGTCTCCTCAGAGGCCGCCTCGAAGTCAGCCGGTGTCGCAGCGGTGATGTCCTTCATGACACGCTTGGCCATCTGGGCAACCCGCTCGTCCGGGGTGCTCTGGCTGGCGGCGGTCTCCGGAACGTTCTCGGACTCCTCACCGCTCTGCGCCGCCGCGAGGGCCGCCTGCTTCTGGTGGTAGGCCAGGCGCTTGCGCTCCGTCTGACCGATCGTGTCCGTGCCGTAAGCGGTAGCGACCCATTCGGACGCCTTCTCGCCTTCCGGCTTGTTCTCCAACACGCTGGCCACCAGCTCCCGGCGCTCCTGGGCGACCTCGTCGTTTCCGTCCAGGCTGCGCAGCCACTCAGCGCGGACATCCGAGCGGAAGTCCTGGACGGAGCGCATGAGCCGCTTGAGCGCCCTCTGCGTGTCGTAGGAGTCCTCGAATCCCTGTCCGGCGCGCCGGAGCAGTTCACCCGACGCCTCCTTGGCCGCGTTACTGTCCCCCTTCAGGTCCGGGTTCCCGTCCTTGTTCTCGATGCGCGTCCAGACATCGAAGACCAGGGCGGCCACCTCCTTGGCAACGGTGCCAGCCTTGATGTTGAGCTTCACACCCTCGGCAAGCTTCTCAGCACCCATGGAGACAAGCTCCTCGGTACCCTCGTACTGGTCCCAGGTCTTGACGGCAACCTCTCCGGACACGGGGCCGCGCTTCAGACCTTCGGCAACCGACTCCTTCCAGGCGGAACGAAGCTCCGTCTTGATCTTGATGGAGCCCTTCCCGCTCAGAGCGCTGATGATCGCCTCGGTTTCCCTGTCCAGCTCCTCAGCGGCCTCGCCGGACCCCTCACCGGCCTCAATCAGGAGGGCCTTCACTCGCTCCGCGTTGGCCTTGACCTGGTCGATGGCCTCCGCGCCCGCCTCGGTCGTAACGTCCAGCTTCTGGGTTGCAGCCATGGTCTCTCTCCCGTTCCGAGTGGTGTTGCCGTACAGGTGGTGATGATAGCGGATTCCGCCGCCAGGGTCCAGCTACCTCCGAATTTTCGGAGGTACGTGTCCCCGGGGCGGAGTTCATGAACTCCGCCCCGGGAGAGTACTAGTAGGAGTGGGGGCTGTTCGCCCTCAGGAGTGCCGGAACCTTGCGCGCCTCGGCCCCGTCGATCCCACACAGGCGCTCCACCTCCTGAAACGCCTCCTGGCGCTTCATCATGGCCTTGTGGTACATCCCGGGTACGATCGATCGCGGGTGGGGGTTCGAGGATCGCAGCTCAAACGCGATCTCCGACGGAATGACGAAGGTCCCCGTGGAAACGGTGATCGTGTTGTTCCGGTCGGCCACGCGGCGGGCGGCAAGGCCAAGCTGGTACCCACGGGTGTACTCGTCCAGCGCCTCCCCGTTGAAGGCCAGCCAGCACTTGGCGTCTGCCTGCGCCATCTCCTCCGTGACGTAGGCGGGGGTCTCGTACATGTCGCCCACGTGACCCGTGAACTTGCCGTTCTCCTGGATGACCTTGATCATGGTGTCCGCCCCTTCGTTGTCGTTGTGGGTACAGCTAAGCACGGCGGAGGTGGTCTCTGCAAGCCACCTCCGAAAATTTTTCGGAGGTAACAAAAACGCCCCCAGCGCTCCGGTAAGGGAGTCACTGGGGGCGTCAGGGTACCTACTGGATCAGTGCGTCAGCGGCTGCGATCAGGTCGGAGACCGTGGAGACGTTGTGCAGCGTGCCGTCACAGGGGTAGTCGTCCAGCTCCGTTTCGCTGGCGTGCATGGCCGCGCGGCCCTCCGAGAAGGTCATGGCTGTACCCCGGGGCCGGTGGACGCGCACGGTCCGGAAGCCCGCCAGCCTGAGCGCGATGGCCTCATTCTCGTAGCGGCAGTCCGTGACGACCAGCGGCATGTTCCAGGACCGGGCCGCCTCCACCTTCTTCATGAGGAGATTGAGCCAGAAGTCCGGGTCGATGTTGCGTACACCCTGGCCCGCCTGCTGGAGTACCCGCCTCACCTCCGGGTAGGTACGCTTGGCGTAATCCCATCCGACGTCCGCCACCAAGGCATGGAGTCGCACGGTGATCCCCGGGCCCGTGGGGATGTACGGGTTGATGTCCAGCGCCACATGCCGCAGCGGGTCCGCGAACGCCAGCCGGGTGTACGCCCAGCGCGTGGTCAGACGCTCCGCCACGGTGTCCTTGCCGCTGCCAGCCTTGCCGATCAGCGCGATGTTCGGAAGCCCCATTCGCCCTCTCCTTCGTTTGGTGCCTTCAGGAGAGGGCTAGGGGGTCGAATGCTAGGCGCCCAGGAAGCCCCGGATGACAGACAGGATCATGTCCGCCGGGAAGTCCGGGACGTACCGGGCGATCAGCGGCAGCGCAGCCACCGCCACACTCAGGATCGTGCCCTTGTGTCGGACCGCCCACGCCAGGGCCGTCCGTATACGCCCCGGTCCATCAGCTCTGTGCGTTCCCATCGGAACTCCCCTCATTTCGTCATGACCGCTACGCCGATACTGACCAGCGCGCCGACAGCAGCAGCGAACCCGCTGGCCCGCCAGATCCGCTGTTCCAGCGCCGTGACCCGGTCTGTCAGCGCCTCCACGTCCTCATGGGTGCGGTTCTGCGATAGGCGCTCATCGAGCCTGGTCGTCACCTCTGCGAGCCGCCGCAGCTCCGCGAACAGCTCGCTGGCCGGGATCCATGCCCCGGACTCCTCTCCCGCCATCAGGGCCTCACCCCGAACCCGTGCTTGGCCCCTAGGCGCGTCAGCGACGCCAGACCGGGGCGCCCGTCAGCGGAAGACCCAACCCGGGAAACGCTTCCGGTGTAGCCAAGTCGGCGCTGCCACTTGGACATGGCCTCCAGGGTGGTGGTCCCATACGACCCATCCGACGCATACTTGGCGCTCAGCAGCCCCTCGGCCCGGAGAGCCGCCTCCACGATCTTGACGCCGTACGGGTAGGTCTGGTGCCCCTGCCTGGCAGTGGGGTCCAGCTTGGCGGCACGGATCAGCTCCGACAGGTCCACCAGCGGCTTGGGCTTGACTGCGGGCGGCTTGGGCTTGGTGACCTTGGGGGCCTGGTCCGCCCAGGCGGGGTCCGCGCTCTTGATGCCCTCAGCGAAGGCGGGGTAGCCGTAGCCGTAGACGTAACTGTCCCGCCGTGCGCGCTTCTTGGCGTAGACCCCATCACCCTCGGCCGACCCGTTGGCGTTGGTGTTGCCCTCGTAGGTGTAGATGTAGTCCGCGTCGTAGGCATACACCAGGCCGGTGTGGGTACCGCCTCCGGGCCCGTAGAACACCTGGGCCCCGATGGCAGGGTACTCGCTGAATCGCCGCGCCTTCTTGAACCAGGCGACGGCGGTCTCACACCCGGCGGTCTTCGGATAGAGCGCGGCAGCCTTCGCCTTGTCGGCCACCCACGCCACGTAGACGGCACACCAGGGGTAGTCCATGCCGTCGCGGGGGTAGCCAGGGATACGGCCATACCACCGGTTGTACTTGCTGTCGTTGACCCAGTGGCCGCCCGATCGGGTCTCGTGGGTGCCAACCTCCGCCTTGGCGATGGCGAGCACGCTGGCAGCAGTGGGTATCACAGGTTCACTCCTCTAATTCGATGGGTACCGCTTATGTTCTAGGGAGTCGAATGACCTACGAATATTCGTAGGTGCTACAGGGAACAGAACACCCCGTTGAATCCGATCCAGGGCGGCATCGCATTGGCGGAGGTTCCGATGATGCTCAGGATTCCCTCCTTGCTGATATCGAGCTTCATGGTGATCCGGTTGGAGTTGGAGTCTGAGCATGGGACGACCACCGTACGGAGCGTCGTTGGGCGACACTGAGCGGGAAGGGGGTCGGCGTTGAGTCGGTTTGCACCCGGCAGGATGCCGTTGGGGTTCGGGTACGTGACATTGATACCGCCCCGGAACATGAGGGTCATCTCCCCGAACATGTTCACCAAGCGGTACTGAAAGGTGCCCTGGCTGTTGCCGTTGTGGGTCAGGTGGGTACCCGAAAGGTTGATCGTCTTCCACGTGGACGTCCCGGCGGCCACGGTTGCCCACCCCGTTCCGTCGTACACCTCCAGACGGGCGACGTCTCGTAGCCACGTAACCATGCCCGACGATGGCTTGATGATCGTCGCCCCTCGGACGGCCGCACTGGCGAAGACCATGACAACGCGAGGGGTTAGCCCGTCCACGATGCCCTGGCCCAGGGTCTGAGCGTTCGGCTTGTCCGTCAGCGTGGGGTACGTGACTCCCTGCCCGTACGAGTCTGTCAGCGGCATGGGTCGCTCCTAGTCGATGCGATATCGGACGTTGTTGAGGCTGCACCAGGTGGTCAGCGCTGACCCGCTGGGAATAATGACTGTGCAGGCGCCAGCGGCGGTGAAGTCAACCTTCGTACACACGCCACCCGCAGCGGCTGCAACGGACCGCAGAGAGGTGGGTCGAAAGGCTGCTGGAACGGTGAAGAAGACGCCTCCGTTAGGCGGGGTGCCGGATGTCGTCCACGAGAGCCCACCAGACCACTCCACGTAGGGCGTCCCCCGGTCCACGTAGCGGCGGTACTGAACGACGCCGTTCGCATTGCCGTCCGTGGTATAGCCACCGGCTAGCGCAGCCGTGATCCACTGCGGTGCTGGTGTGGCTGACTGAAGAGCACCAAGGCATACCCAGCCGCCAACCGTTCGCAGCAACTCGACGCGGTCGCCCACTGCCGGGGCCTGGTAGCCACTCAGGATGCGCACGCTGGGGTACAGGTCGTCGGCCCGTGCGCAGTCCACGGTGCCGTCAACCCTGACGGCCGAGACAACCGCCATGATGGCCCCAGATTCGAGCGCGCCGGATCGCCGGACCGCTTCCACCGATGCGCCCAGCAGGGCATCAAGTCCCGCCATCGTCCTCCCTCCTTCCTGCCACGGTTTCGATGCTGAACGCGCCCCCTGCCACGCTCAGCGGAAGGTCAAAGGCCTGGACGATGTGAATCTCTGGAGGGGCGGCAGCGCCGTAGTCAACCCGGATCCGGTCCCCCGCGTCCAGGGCCGGGTTTGGAATCGCCTCCAGGGAGACGCTGCGGTTCGGCGCACGCAGCTTGGCCAGGAGACCAGCGGCCATCACCTGAGCCTGCGCGGTGCTAGTCACCAGCGATGAGCTGACTGACTTGGTGACTCGCCCAAAGGGGCCCCCGTACCGAAGCGGATCCGAGGCCGCTGTGATGCTCGCTGTCGCGCGGACTGGCGGCGCGTTGTCGCTGGTGTTCTCCCCTGTGACGACGACCCGGTTGTAGACTCCATCCGCCGTCAGAGCCATGGTTGCTCGCACCATGACACCGCGTTCGCCCGCTGCGACATCCCAGACGGGCGGCACAGAAGCGTTGAGTGGGTCAGGGATGTCCACAAGGCGGAAGGTCCCGGCTGCGTCGCAGAACAGCTCACAACCCACCGACAGCGCTACCTCGCGGAATGCGCTCCAGGCATCCGTCTGGGCGTCCCAGGTACGTGTGGCCAGCGGTGTGGAGGCGCCTAGCGTGGAAGAGTCCACGAATGCCGCTCCGGGAACCGCTGCGGGCAGAAGGCTGGCCAGGAACGTGGCCGCGCTCTGGTACCCCCTGGTGGACTGCGCCGAGTCCCACAGGAAGCGCTTAGCCAGGATCTCCAGCCCGGCAGCTTCAACGGTCATCGGGCCCATGTGGATGTCCCCGCTGACGGAAGTAATGACGAAGGTCCCGACGGGCACGCGCTCTGCCGCACCATCCAGGTACCGGATCCCGGCCTCAACGTAGATGCGCTGTCCGTAAACTGCGTATCTGTCGGTGGGGTTTACCGGGAAGGCCGCTGGATCGTCAATGACCAGCGTCAGGGACCGGCGCACATCACTACCCCGGTCCACCTGTATCGAACCGTCGGTGAAGGTTACGTCCTCGGCCACGACAGCGCCGTTGTAGAGCACGTTCACCTTCACCGACAGCTCGTGATCTGCGCTCAGCGCTCGGGCCCACTTGGTGCTTACTGGCTGCACAGTTAGCCCCCTGTCAGAACATCGGTCCAGGTCTCATTGCCAAAGAAGAGCGCTTCCCAAGTGCTGTACCCGGAAAGGATGCTCGCCCAAGTGCTGGCCGCACTCCCCTGGAGCCCGCCGTCTGGCCGGTCAACCTCTGTCACGGCCAGCTTCCAACGCCAGCCGTCCTCCCGGGCATCCGGGCTCAGCGGCTCTACCTCTACCGCGCCCACCGCGACGTAGAGATTTCCTTCGATCCCGTAGCCGGGCATGGCCTGGATCAGCGCTGGCCCTCCGGCGTCCAACAGGTTGTTGAACTGGTCGTGCGCTCCGGCGTCCCATATGAGCACGGTGATGTTCGACGTTCGCCCAGCCCGGACATCGGTGCGGTGTACCGGGTGCTTTCGGCCGACGATGTCGTACCGTGCGGACCTTGCCTCCCTGGCCCAGGTGAGAGGACCCTCCATCATCACTCGCGTGTTGAGGGCTGGGACGCCTGGCGCCTTGAACCAGACATAGTCCCCGTTGTCCAGTACTGGCGCTGTGATGGGCCGCGTGAACAGGCGTGACCCGTAGAGGCTGCCATCCTCGTTGGACCAGGTGACCTGGTACCAGACCCGAGAACCTAGGGGGGCCTCATAGTCCTCCACTATCAGTGGAGAGAACGGGTTGGGGGTTAGCTCCCACTCGCCCCCATAGGTGCGCATGGGTGTGGAATCCCCACTCTCATCAATGCGCCGAATGGTGATTCTCTGGTTCTTGGGTACATTCGGACTCACATAGTTGACCTTGAGAGTCACACACCCGATGTCGCTGTTGGCGGTCAGGTCGTACTCACTGGTGGCCTCCACCAGGAATATGTTGTCCACCGACCAGAAGTCAATCAGCGGAGTGTCGCAGACCAGCTCCAGGCCAACTCGGGCGTACGCGGCTCCCTGAGGGCACGTACGCGTCTCAGTGTTCACCGATGCGTACCACTCGTCCGGGCTTTCTACCGGGTAAAACTGGTCCGGCTCATCAATCATGAAGGGCGCGCCGCTGGAGTCATACCAGTCGATCGTTGCGCGCATCATGGAAACAATGGCCTGGCCTGGCGAGGTGCTGTGCCGGAAGGCCGTAGCGCCGACCTGGTACGTCAAGCCGGGAGTGACTGGAGCGAGGCGGTCTAGCCTGGCCTGGACGGTACCGGCACCTGGGACGGAGGGGGTCACCCGTAGAGCAAAAAACCCCTCAGTGAGTGCGCTGGTGAAGTAGGCACGGGCCGTCGATCCGCCCGTCACGGTCCAGGCTGGAAGAGTGGATTCAGTGGACCACTCCTCGTAGGTCAGGAGGTTACGTGCAGCGCCCGCCGGAGTGGTCTGCGGAGAGGCGAAGCTGACGTCATCCAGGGCCGCTTCCTGCCCCACCGCAGTGGGGACCATGCTGAAAACCGGACGCGCCTTGGTGGCATTGGCGGGGGCTACCCCCGAGCATGCCACCCTCTGAATGGTGGGAGAGAAGGACAGGGGAAGTGACGTGGTAGAGATCCACACCCCTGCCGATGTGTACCACTCGATCCCAACGCTGCCCGTATTGGTGGCCGTAGCACACTGGATCGCCCCATACGTCACGTACGACTTTCCCGGCGTGACCGGGTAGAGGGCCGTCGTCCGCAGGTACATAACCCCGCTGGCCGCCGTAGACGCTCCGGCGAGGCAGTGATACCCAGCCCCCGTGGCTAGGTACCCGAAGGCGCGGCGCAACGTCGCATTCTGCGCGGTCCACCTGGACGTGTCGCTCTCAATGGAGCGCGTTTCGAACTCCAGCAGTTCGCCGTAACGGTCAGTGACATTCGTCAGGATCACGTCATCGACGTTGACGTACTCACCAGCGGCAAGGCCGTAGGCGTAGAAGGTGACTCGCACTCGAACCGCATCTGGAGGGGCGACCATCGAGACCGACAGGTAGTTGGCGGGGACCCAACCAGTCTGTGCGGGGTCTAGCTGGATCGTAGAGTCCGTGTAGCCAATATTCCCGCCGGTCTCGGCATAGAAAAGCATGCGCGCCTTGACGGATCTCCCCGCACCCGTCGCACTGACACGGACCGGAATGTGGGCCACGTAGGTGACACCCGGGATCACGTCCCGTACGTACGGGGTGTTCGCGCTGACGCTCTCCGCTCCGCTCGGAACGGCAGCCGTCGCCGTGAACCGCAGCGAGTAGGACCCGGTCAAGAACTGACCGCTGACCACCGTCAGGGTCGTGTTGGCGGATGGCGTAGTCCAGGCGTGGGTTCCACCCTCGAAGGTGCTGCCATCAACAGCCATGAGGTTTGGGTTGGCGTACACCATGAGATGAACCTCCATAAAGGGGGCCACCCCCGAATATTCGGGGGTGGCCCAGTGGTGATCAGGCCCCGTACCCGCCCTCTTCGCTGACGCCCATCCCTGGACCATCGGCGGAGGTACCGGGGGTACCGGTGTAGCCGGTCGTGCTGCCTGACGGATATCCGACGATCACGGTGTTACCGTCATCGTCCACGTACTCCTGTGTGTACGGCACCACCAGCGGGTCGCCGTCAGGGGTCATGTCCCCCTCGGCCGGAGTGCTCATAGGTTTCTCCCTAGGAAGGCCGGGCGAGTGAGCCCAGCGTCAATACGTGAGTCCGCCCGCGTGTCTACGTATGCCTCAAACGATCCGCCCTCGGTGACCAAAGTCAGCCGAGCGCCGTCAAGGCTCATACGCTGGTCACCCTCGGCTCCACGTGCGGCCAACGTGGACAGGATCGACCACTGACCAGCAGTGAAAACGGGCTCGGGCTTGCCGCTGGCGTTCACGCTGAGCGTGGCCCCGGGCTGTAGCCAGCCTCCCGAGTCGTAACCTCCGGCCCGGTCGTACGCCGCTGGCAGGCTCCCGTAGCGACTCATCGCATACCGCATGGAGGCGTACACGTTGGCCAGCGGGTCCCAGATGCCCCGACTGCGGAGCTTGCCTGCGAAGCTGGCGAACGTCGGGTCAATGACCTGCATGAGCCCCTTGGAGGGTGTCCCGTTCCTGGCGTTGATGTCCCAGTTGTTGATCGCACGAGGGTTGCCGCCAGATTCCTGGTTCATCCGCCGAAGCACCGTGCCCAGCAGCGAGGACGGCTGGCCGATCATCGACAGTGCCTTGAGGACTACTGGCTTCCACTGCGCGACCCCAGCACCCGCCTTGTAGGTGACGTTCGGGGAAGCCTTGGAATCCGCCTTCTTGGCGTAACCGAACAGCGCGTCAATCATCTTGTTCGGTACGCCACGGATGGCCTTACCCCACCCAGTATCCGCACCCGGGATTCGGCTCAGCAGCGGATTAACCACCGCGTTCACCCCAGCGCGGGCCGAGTTGGCCAGGCCGTCCTTCAGCCAGGAGGCTGCTGCCTTGGCCTTATCCCATGCCTTGGAGCCGTAGCCGCCCAGGAGATTGCTGTCAACCCATTCGAAGATTCCCCCATCCTTGAACGCAGGCAATCCCCCGCCCATGGCCCGCTGCACGGCACTGACGCCTCCGCTCTTGGCAATGGCGTTCATGGAGTTGATGTAGCCAGACCCCATGGCACGGGTCCACTCTGGGCGCATCACTGCCTCACCGCCAGACAGCGCGGCTAGGTGGACGTCCCGCCCCGGCGTGTAACCCGGGAGGATGCCACCGGACGCGAAATGTAGCGTCTTCAGCTTGGGTGCACCGAAGGCTCCCGCGATCCGGTTCCACACCGGGACGATGCCCTTCGAGTACACCGTGTTCACGATGAAGGAAACCGGACTGCGGGCGATCTCGTTGAGCTTGCCCCACGCAGTCTTGATGGCATTCTTTGCGGTTTCGAACCCGCTGGCCACCGCCTTGACACCCTCACGCAGTGCGTTGAAGGCGGGCTTGACACCCTTCTCCCACATCGTCTTGGCCTTCGAGGCGATCCAGCCAAATACTGGGCTGAACACCTCGTCCCACAGCCACTTGGCGGCGGCCCCCACATCCTTAAGGGCCGACATGATCGATCCCAGATGCGGCTTGATCGCCGTGTTGTACAGCCACGCGGCCTTGGTTGCGATCCAGCCGAAGACCGGGCCGATAGCCACATTCCACAGCCACAGCGCGATCTTGGCCAGGTCGGTCATGATGCCGATGATCAGTGTGAAGGAGAACTTGAAGACCGCCCAGAGGACCCCAAGGAGTCCTCCGATGAAGCCGAAGATGGGCTTCAGGATCGTCCCATATAGCCAGACGACGATCGCCGCAATGGCCTGGAAAACGGGCTTCAGAACGACGTTCCACGCGTACAGGGCAGCGGTCTGAATTCCGCCCCACGCACGCAGCACGACGGACCGGAAGGTCTCAGATCGCTTCCAGACCACGAACAGCGCCGCCGCCAAGCCCACCAGCGCTAGGACTGCCAGCCCGACCGGGCTCATCGCCATGACCGCGTTGACCGCAGCCTGAGCCGCTGCCCATGCCCGGGTGACCAAGGCCGCCACCTTGACGGCCCCCACATACACCCCTACAGCCAGGGCAATGGCGCTGACTCCGGATGCGAAGGGCAGCAGCCAGCCTGCGTTGCCCTTGAGCCAGCCGAATGCAGCGGACCCGTACGTCTTGACGTTCAGAAGCTGCGGGATCAGGTACTTGCCCAGCACGTCTACGAGCTGCTGCTGTACCGTGCGCTGGAATACCTTGATCTGCTGCATGGGCCCACTGCGGAGGGTGTCCCCCATTGCCTTGGCGGCGCCGCCCGTCCTACCCAGGGCAGCGGTCGCCTTGCTTGGATCCAGCTTGAAAAGAGCGCTACCCAGATCTTCCGCCTGCGTCCCGAAGAGGCCCACCGCCGCAGCGTTCCGCTCCACTGGGTCCCTCATGGCTCGCAGTCGGTCCAGGACCGTTTGCAGCCCCTTCCGCGCTCCGGCTCCGCCCTTGGCGATCTGCTGCTCCATCTTCACAGCGTTGATGCCGAGAGCCTTGTACGCCTCACGGGAGGCTGCGGACATGTCGATAGACCGGATACCGAATTCCTTCAGGGCATCGGCCACAATGTCCGTGTCCCTGGCACCCGCCCTGAGCCCCTGGGAGAACAGGCCCAGGGATACTCGGGCGTCCAGGCCCAGCTTCTGGAGCTGACGCGGATACTCCTGGAAGGTCTCCAGGAGATCTTCAGCATTGGGCCCCAACTTCTGAAGCCCAAACGTGATCAGGTCCAGGGCTTCGCCCGCGTTCTTTGCCAGGCCGTTCTTCATCAGTGCGCTGACAGCCTGAGTCTGCATCGACATGTCGGTGCCGAAGGTCGTTGCGACGTCGTTCATCTTGGTTGCGATCGACTCAAGCTGAGCATTCGTCGCGTCGGGCTTCACCAAGCCTGCGTTGACTACAGCCCGGATGGCCTCTGCGCCCTCTTCGAAGTTCTCGGTGATGCCCTTGGAGTAGAGCTTTCCCGCGATCTCTCCGTAGCGCTTGGCATCCTTGCCCGTGGCTCCAAGCTGGGCCTGAAGCCGGTTGGTCACGTTGGCCTGCTCGATGGCGTCAGCCAGTCCCTTGGCGAGGACGGCGCCAGCGGCAACCCCGGCAGCGGCAGCGGCTACCTTGAGCTTGTCCCGCAGGCCGCCGCCAGCCGCTTCACCAGCCTGCGCGCCTGCGTCTCCCGCTGGCCCCACAATCTGGTTCCGAAGCTCACGGGTGAACCCCTGGATCTCCGGCACGATCGACACATAGGCGATCGCAATTTCTGGGCTGTTCGCGCTCACGCTACCCCCTTCTGGTGCGCTCTCTGTGAGCTAGTAGGGCAGCGGCGCTGATCTTCGCCTTCTGCGGCCCATCGTCGCCCGGACGCCTGTACGGCGCTGGCGGCGGGCTCTGGTCATGCCTGGGGACGTCCTTGTTAGCAGCGACCCAGACGGCGCGCGCCTGGACGTCCACAAGGTCCGCAAGGATGTAGTCCGTTACCGACCAGAGCGGGGCGCCCCCATTGATCGCCTGCCGTGTCGCAGAATCCGGAGGTAGACCCCAGATGAGTACAGCCATCTTCCGGGGGCTGATCTTGCGGCGCCAGAGGTCCAGCAAGTCAACACCCCGGAAGGCCAAGTCTGCCTCAATGGCGTCCCCGTGCTCCCGGATGAGCGGTAGCAGGCTTAGGAGTTTCCCGCCGCCACAGCCTTACCGGCCACCTCGAAGAACCGCCCCAGGTCGGCCACCTTGCGATTGGCCTTGCGGAAGGTGGCGTACTGCTCCTCCCCCAGAAGGGCCTTGACCGCGTGCGTGATCCGCTGGTCATCGATCGCTTCCAGGACGTCAATGTCCCAGTCCTCTGCGGGCGGCACGCGGTACACGGCGCCGTTGAACTCCACAGTGGCAGGGGTGTGCGTGGCATCGCTCTTCGTGGCCATATGGCATCTCCTTGGCGGGTGGTGGGTGGGTGGTTGCGCGGGGCCCTGATCCCACCCAGAAACCAGGGCCCCGCGTGGGCACCTACGAATATTCGTAGGTGCTAAGCAGCAGCGTTAGACGCGTCGTTGTCGTAGTCGATGTACAGCGTGTCGTCCGCTGCCGGGTAGATGGTGACCGTCAGCTCGAACACCTGGAGAACAGACTCACTCAGGTTGACCTCGCCCACGGAGGTGATCTCACCATCCGGGATATGGCGCCGTCGCGTGATGTCGCCGTCCACTAGCTCCAGGACGAAGGCGCGGCGGTCTCCCTTAGGGATCTTGACCGTGCGCGTGTTGACACCGTTGGCGGTGGTCACGACGGAACCCGGGTTCACCAGTCCGAACACCACCAGGTTGTCTTCGAGGCACGTGACCTTGACAGTGCGCTTGTGCTTGCTGCGCTTGGTGCGGATCAACTTACCGCCCCATGCGTAGAAGTCCGTGGTGTCCTCGTCCCGGGACTCGCTGGCGCCGTCCTCGCTGAGGAGTCCCACGGCCTTCCAGGCGGGCACCGTGGTCATGTCATCGTCCAGCGCTTCGGGCAGCGGTGTGGCTACGGGTGCTGTCCACAGGTCAGCACCCTCCCATAGTCGGGGGTTCGAGACGTTTCCGCTCATGTCGATTCCAATCGGTTGCCGCGTGTCGAGAAATCGACAGCGAATGAGTAGCGCGGCTGGCCCGACACGCTGTCAGGCAGCCACATGGGGCCGGACACCTCCGCCACGTCGTACACCGTGGAGTCCCCTCGTCGCCCTGACATGGCCAGCACGTGAGCGCGCACAAGGGCGCAGAGGTCAGCGGCTGACGCGTCTGTGTCAGCCCAGCACTCGATATCGAGCCTGGGCCGGTCCAGGATCAAGTTGCGGCGGACCCCACCGATGCGCTCCACGCGTACGAAGGTCCCCGGGCGGGGGTTCGGTACCCGGGAGTACACGGGGACACCAGCAAGCGGGCGCAGGTAGTTGATGGCCAGCAGTACGCTGTCTGGAAAGATGACGACGGGCCTACCCATGGACATCAGTGGCAGCGTCAAGAGCCAGCAGGAGGTTGCGCCGCGTGGTCTCCCTGGTGGCCGTCTCTTCGTACCCAGCGATGACAGCCGCTCGGAACCGCGTCTCACCCGTCTGGTGGTCCACCCGGGTCTGTGCGCCTACGCTACGAAGTGCTGCGTCCATATCGCTGGCCTTTTGCATGACCAGCCGCTGGACGGCCTCCGACTTAGGCAGGGCCCGGATGAAGTCGAAGTTGTATGTGATCCGCGCCTCACTCATCCAGACGACCTCCGTAGCCGCGCCTCCGCGTGATGGACACGCCCTCGAACTTTGAAGACGCCTACCTCCCCGTCTAGTTCCAGGGTCATGCCGCCCCACTCGATTCGGTCAGTGGGCAGCGCCGGGAACCCCATCCCCTTCGGGGTGATCAGTCGCCACCCCGTGATCACAGAGGGGCGATCCCCGACATCCTCTGCCGAGCCCTCCGGCTGGACCATGACGCTGTGGTATGTCCAGCGTTCGGCCGCAGTCCAGTCCCGTTCGGTTGATGGGTTGCCATAGCGGTCCACCTTCATCGGGGCTCGAACCAGCGTGACGCTCTCGCCGTACAGAAGACTCATCAGATCACCCGCGTCACTGCGAAGCGCCGCCGGTACCTGGCAAGGAGATCCTTGTCCGCCTGAGACAGGCTGGCGCCTATGGTCTCCGCTGCGTAGGTCACGCTGACGGCCCCTACGGTCTCCTGACGGAGATCATTCGGATTGCTGAGAACACGCTGTGCTGCTGTCAGAGCGACTGCGATGACATCCCCGGGAACCTCTGCGTACCCGTGCGTGAACGTCACCGAGACGGGCACCCAAGTGCTCACGTACAGCCTCTCCGTCTCCTCTTCCCAGCGGTAGGGGACGGGGTGGCCTTCCGACGTGACCGACTCAACAGAGATCACGGGCCGGAGGGGCAGAGAGATCACCCCATCGACCGGCGTACGTCGTAGCGTGGACGTCCGGCGCTGAAATAGGTTGCGGGCCTCGCCCCGGATGATGGCGGAGACTCGCTCAAGCGTGGAGGCAGCGGACGCCGGGAGGGTGGCGGGGTCCACTTGCATCCACCCGGCCAGATCCTCAACTGTGGCCAGTGGTGGCAACGCCATGCGAACCCCTCCCGTTTACGTGGTTTCCTGTGCTCCGCACTCCTGGCAGCGGGTCACCGTGACCGCCGGGCCCTCTGGCGGATGAGCCGGATAGCTCTCCATCCGAGGGCCACGACAGTCGGAGCGGTGCTCCACCTCAGGGGCGGTCGCCGTGCGCTTGCGCGGGGGCATCAGGCGGCCAGGACACCCGTCAGGCGGGCAGCGCCCTTGCCCCCGAAGATCGCGAGGCCGCAGTAGAACTCCAGCCGGGTGCGGTACACCGGGAGGGTGTCCAGCTCGCCCAGGTCTCGCACCTGGACACCGCCGTTGGTCAGCCCGGTCACCGCCTGGTCACCCTCGGCCGAGCCGAACTTCACGGCGTAGATCGAGCCCGCCGCACTGGAGGTGCCCTGTGCCTCCGTCATCGGGATGATGTCGTCGCCAGCGGCGGTCTGGCCGATGTCCAGGAGCGGGATGCCGTTGTACGTGGCCACCATCTTCTGGGTCAGCGCGTCCCTGACCATCTCGTAGCCACCGAGGCGGCGCGCAGACGACTTGATCTTGGCGATGATCTTCGAGTTGGTGTAAAGTGCGCCGTTCCCGCCGTTCAGGCCAGGCACCCGGGAGATCAGGTCGTCCAGCGCATCGAAGAAGTCGTGACCACCGGCGACCGGACCAAGGCCGTTGGTACCGGCGGGAAAGACCTGGTTGCCGGTGAGGCGCTTCTTGAGGCCATCGAAGCCCTTGGGCTCCACCGCCACATCACCGTTGATGAAGTGGTCCTGGAACTTGTACGACGCGGCCTTGACCTTCATGCGGGTCTGAATCGCTCGCTGATCGTTGAGGTTGCCTCGCGTCTGGACGATGAAGCGGTCCACATCGGCGTCCCCGCCCAGGATGACCAGCTTCTCCGACTTGGGGTTGACGGTACCCGTGGAGCCCGCGTACCCCTCGTTGACCGCCCGGAAGGCGACGCCAGGCAGCGTCTTCTCCTCGTTGTAGGCGTACGCATTGCCGTTGATCGGCAGCAGCGGAATGCGGTCCAGGACCGAGGACTCCTGGACGAAGGTCTCCAGGACCCCCTTCTGGAGATCGTCCTGCGACAGCTTGGCCGCCTCCACTAGCGTCAGTTCGCCAGCCATGTTGTTCCTATCTGAAGATGGGGCCACCTACGGATATCCGTAGGTGGTTCTAGCTCTTGGCCTTGCTGCCGTACGCCCGCGCCATCCGCTCCTGGGGGCTGGACGGCTCAGGGTCGCCGCTCGGCTGCTTGCCCCCGCCCACCTCGCCCCAGGGCTTGTCCGATGTCGAAGCGGCTGCCAGGTATGGGCGGTCCTTGAGTAGCTGATCCACGGCGGCCTTGATGGCCTCTTCACCGTCCAGCGTCTTGACGTCCAGGTACCGGCCCACGTCGGACGGATCAGCCAGACGGCCCTTGGCTTCCGCCCGGAGGGCTGCGGAGTTGATCTGCTCCTTGAACTCCTCGCGGATCTCCGCCTTGATCGCCTCCAGGTCGTGACCCTTGACGGCTGCGTTGGCCCGCTGTAGGCGCTTGACCTCCGCGTGCGCGTCGTCACGCTCCTTCTCGGCAGTCTTGCGGGCATCGCGCTCCGCCTTGATCGCCTTCTTCCCGGCATCGCCCAGAACGGCTTCCGGGTCGGTGCCCGGGTTGTCGTTGGGGTCGGTTCCGGGCTTACCGTCGGGCTCAGTGCCCGGGTCACTGCCCGGGTCGCCCTCTCCGGAGCCACCCTTGATGGGCCAGATCGGCGTACCGCTCTTGCGGAAGCCCAGAGCCTGGTCACCGGTCAGAGGGTGGAAGGGAAGAGTCTGCATAAGGAGTCGCTCCTATGTGATGTACCCGTGCTTACGCAGCAGGGAAATTTGAAGCTCACGGTTGCCGTGTGCTTGGCCAAGGATCTGTTCCGGCATTAGCCGGGCTTCCTTGGTGCGCGGCCTCTTTCGACCGCCAGGAGAGGTAAACCCGTCAGAGGTCAGAGCCTTACCGCCGACACCTCGCTTGGTGGTGCCCTCCGTGGTCACCTTCTTGCCGGTGCTGGTGGTCGAGATGCCGCGTCGCGCGTTGACCACCTGACCCATATCCGCACCCGCCTCAAGAGCCTCTGCCCCCGCAGCACCGAATCGCTTGCGGCGCTCCTCAGGGGACATCTGCTTGAAGAGGTCATTGGGACTGCTGGCCGTTTCCCGTGACTGCCATTCCGCCTCGCTCATGGGCTCCATGCCGCAATCACAGCGCGGGTGACGCTTGAACCCCTCTGAGTGGGTGTACTGGCGCCCCGCCAGGATGATGCAGCGGGAACATGCCGGAAGCTTGACCACGCGCACATAGCCCACGCACCGGGGGTTGGCAGTCATCGCGACTGACGTGGCCGTGCGGGCAGTGTCGGTGATCGTCGTAGCCACCATACGGGCGAGCTGATTTAGGCCCATCGCGGACGCCTGTTCAGGTGTCGCCCCCAGGGCTAGCGCCCTGGACGTTGTGATGCCGGGTGTGTAGAGCAGCGTGGCTAGTGACCGGCCGTCCGCTGCGATCCCGGCGAGTTGGCGTGGGACCAGAAGCCCCGCCGTCCCGGATGCCGCACCCTGACTGAGCATCGCGCTAGTCACGAACAGCTCAGCGCCCTGGGCCACCGAAAGCTGGCCTGCGGTCACCAAATTGAGAATGGCTAGCCCGCTCTCCCCCTGGAGAGCAGCTAGGATCCGCTCAGGCTCCAGGTGCGACCAGATCTCCTTTACTGCTGCCACAACGCCCCGGGATCGTGCCGCCACCTCTTCATACCTGGCCTCTGCCAGGCGGCGGGAGGCGGCCGACGCGGTACCGGCACGGGGACCCGCAGACGGCATCTCGGGCGCAGGTCTCGAACTCGGGCGGGCGGCCAGTGCAGGACGAGCAGCGGGGCGAGACACTGGCTCAGCCCTTTTCCCGGGAAGGGGCTCCCCCTTGGCGGCCAGGATCTCCCGTAGCCGCTGCTCTCCATCCTTCGTGATCGTGTACGTCTGGCCGCTGTACGCCTCAGCCTGCCGCAGCCCCCCGGACATGGACGAGTGGCCCCGCCCGGTCTTCTTCAGCAGACCTTCAGCAGCTAGTTCCCGGATGGCCTGCTGCTGTCTCCGCGACCGACCACCGAGACGTAGCAAGTACGTCTTGCCGTCCGGTCCAGGCTGAGAGGACTTCAGCGCCTCCCGGAGAACGGCTTCGATGTCCTCCGACTCAGGAGCGAACTTGCCACCCGGACCGGCAACGCTGGGCTTGCGCGCCTTGGCGTCGCGAGAGGCCGCCTTCTTAGCAGCCTGCGCAGCCTCCATTCGGTGGCGTGACTCACTGGCGTATCGCTCGATCTCCGCCGACAGCCGCTGCGCCTCTGGTCCCGAGTCGTCCCATCCAGCGGCCTCAACGGCAGCATCAAATTCCTGGGTGAGATCCCGGATAGCCTTCAGCAACTCCGCGTCGGTCATCGCCTTGGGCGCCTTGCGCGTGGCCACCGAACCCCCTACTCCTCGGGCTCTTCACCCTCCGGCTTGGGCCCGTACAGCGCGGCGAAGTTGCCGCCCACGATGGCCGCTGCCTGGTCGTCACGCATCGCCTTCCAGCGCTCCACCACCTCAGGCGTGACATCCGGAATGCGGCTCCACAGTTCTTCATCCGGAACACCGATGGTCTTGTACTTGGTCAGCGCGTCGGCGTATTGGGCCTCACTGCGGAACTGAGCATCGCGCCAAACAACCGTTCCCATGGCCAGCGCCTCGGCACGAGATGGATTGCCAGCCGCCAGCGCCTCTAGCCGCATTAGCTCACGCAGCGACGCCCCAAAGAAACGCTGCCGCTCCTGCACCTTGGCCACCAGCCCGGCCTCCGAGGCAACCAGCGCATCGGCCGAGATGTTGACCATTTCACCAGTCAGGTAACTCGGGGGTGTGCGCGTCTGGGCCGCGATGTGCCGTACCGCCGTCTCAATCACGGAGGTGTAGTTGGTCAGATCAGCGGCACTGAACTCCGCGATCTGGGCTCCCTCACGCTCTAGCCACAGCAGCCGGTCTCGCCGGAAGCGATCGATGGGAAGGTCCTCTTCCCCGATCACCTCTTCCGTTTCCGGATCGATGATCTCCCGCGTTGGCCGATCCATGCCCAGGACGGCACGGGCGGGTACGGCCCTCTCATCTGCTGCCGTCATCAGGTGCGCCCACAGCGTATTGACGCTGTCCTGTAGTGGCGCCACGCTGGCAATCTCGCTGGTCGGCTTCCCGTACAGACGGGCGCGATTCTCCAGGGCCACAAGCGGTACCGCGCCAAGCGGATTCCTCAGCGTCCCAGCGGACACCCACCCGCTTCCGTCAGCAACCGGAAGCCCGAAGGTCGTAGACGACTGGCGAACCCAGAGATAAACGGCGTTCGGATAGAAGAGACTCGCCCGCTCCTGGCCGCCGTCCTTCCAGACCAGCAGGCCCGCGCGTCGCTGCCTACGCTTACCCGGGACGTATTCCACGATGGCCTGGCGCACGTCGTGAAACGTGATCTCCGTATGGACACCATCCGGCTTCCACACCAACCCGAAGGACCGCCCCGAGATCAGGGCCTCCAGAAAGGCTAGCCCTACCTCCACGTCGCAGTTGTTACGCCTCCAGGCGCTCCACGCTTCGGTGTCGTTGGTGCCGTCCTGGAGGCGAAACGCGATGGGGACAAGGCGCTCCACCGTGGCATCCGGTACCACTTGACACCAGTTGTCGGAGAAGCCCTCAAAGAGAGCGCCGGTCTGCCCCTTGAACTCCGGCGATGTGAACTTGAGCGGTACGTCACCGTCATAGTAGGAAGACCACTGGCGCGCGGCGGAAGCCCTCTTCTGGAGCTTCGTGTACAGCCGGGTCAGGTCGTCCATCGGCGTCAGCGCCATGCGCCCTCCCCGGGTAGTACCTACGAATATTCGGATGTGGTCAGGCGGATGCAGCACGCATGCGGCGGAGTGGACGGCGAACATACCCATCCATGGCCATCACGGCGGCAGCAATTCCATCGATCCGGCTCGATGACTTCTGCCGGTTAGGCTTGACGGGACGGAAGTTGTCGTTGCCGTCCGTCAGGATCTCCACGCATGACGCGTGCCACCGGAGAACCGGATTCCCACCATGACGGATGCGCCCCTCCCGTAGCAGGCGCTCAAGCTCCTTCGAGCCCGGCCCCATGCCTAGGTAGGTCTGAGGCACCGGTCGGAGATCCACGCCCTTGGTCTTGTGCTCCACGCGCTGAACCAGTTGACCGGCAAACATCCGGTCATAGCTGATTCTCTGCATGTTCAGGCGGCGGGAGTCGCTGATGATCTGGCGCTCGATCGTGTCGTAATCGACCGCGTCGCCCTCGGTGAGCTGGATCCAGCCCTCGCGGACCCACAGCCTGAGCGGCACCTGTAGCTGCTGCTCTAGCTCGTCTACCCGCTCCTCGGGAAGCCAGAAGCGCGCCACCAACTCCAGGTCCACACCCGGCTGGCGCGACTCCACGGCCATGACCCACGCCGACATGTCCGATACGGCAGACAGGTCAACACCGCCCCACGCACGGCGATAGCGGAAGCTGCGATCGTTCACGACCCCCGCGTTTTCGTCCCACAACGGCATGGGGAGCCAGCGGGTGGCAGCGCGCATGCGGCGGTTGAGCGAGAGGCGGCAGAACGTCGGGAAGTAGCTGGGGGTGCTCTTCGCCTTGGCGGCCTCTCGGCGCATGTACGCCAGAGAGGGGCTTGTGCCTAGGCCGGGGTTGGCCTTGTACCATGTGGCCTCATCGAACGGATCGTCTGACTCCTCAGCGGCCCACACGACGCCGAAATGGCCGGGGTCAGAGATGACCTGTTCCGCCAGGCGCCTTGTGTACGTGTGCTTCTCGTCGTAGATCGAACCTTCGTCGCCCTCGTCCGCCGTCGTGATGAAGACCACCAAGGGCTGATCCCGGGCGCCGGTTCCTGTCTCGATGGCGTCCACCAGGTCACGCTTCTTGTGAACGTGCACCTCGTCAATGATGGCCCCGCTCACATTGAGGCCATGCGCGGTCTCCGCGATCTTGGATAGGGCACGAAAGACACCGCCTGTGCGCGGTACGCGAATCACGCCCCGAAGGACCTCCACGCGCCCCTTTACGGCATTGGAGGTCAGCGCCATACGTTTGGCGTCATCGAAGACTCGCTCAGCCTGCGGCAGCGACCCAGCAGCGGCGTAAACCTCCGCGCCATGCTCGCGGTCCGCAAGTAGCAGCGTGAGCCCGATACCAGAGGACAGCGTGCTCTTGCCGTTCTTCCGGGGCACCTCAATCCACGCAGAGCGGATCACCCGTACATCCCGGCCTAGCTCCGGGTCGTGCCACAGCCACCCGAAAATGGGGGCTACGACCCAGACGATCTGCCAGGGCGCCAGCTTGAGCGGCGATGTACCCCAGCGACCCTTGGTGTGCTTGAAGCTCTCCGTGGCCCTGACGGCACGACGGGCGGCCTCCACACTGAAGTAGGCGCCGGGCTGTTCAGATGCCTGACAGGCAACCACCAGGGGGCGACTGCGCGCGGCCTGGTCAATCTCCTCCGGCGTCAAGCCAAGCTCTAGAAGCGCACCCCGGGGGACAGGAAGCGTTGACACGGAGTACCCCCCTTGCTACGTTGGCGCTCCAATCACGACGGAGGGAACGAACAATGATCTACAACTCCACGATGCCGACCATGACCGAAGCGCTGTTCGTGACGGAGCTTGATGGCCCGACGTTCGCCAGCACGGAAAAGCTGAATGACTGAAGGGCCATGGAGTCCGACACCTGCGGCCCCATCTGGTCAAGCTACGGCGGATGGGTCAACTAGGAGGCGGAACCGAAAGCCCCCAGGAACCCCCTGGGGGCTTTCGCATGTCCACGCACTAGTGCTAGTCGAACACGTCCCCGTCATCGTCTCCGCCGTTCTCAGGCGGCTGAATGCGCCCACGCGCCGAGGGGCTTAGGCCAAGCTCCCCCACGTACCGAGCAAGCTGCGAACGGTATTGGCCCAGGACCGTAGTCCAGCCATTCTTCTGCCAGCCTCGCTCGCCCTCCATGAGGACCCCATCCCGAGACAGGGCGCGCTCACCTTGGTCGATTCGGGCGACGCACACGCAGTAGTCGGTGAGGACTACGGTGTCAACCGCGCCGATCCCAGCGGTGTAGCGGAGAACTGGAATCACCCGGGCCCACTCGCGGGATGCCATCTGGCGACAGCGGACTGTGCCTGCGGCAGCGCCAGGGAAGACCGCCGTCCAGTCAGGCTCCTCCAGGTCCGCCGGTGGCGTCACGATACCGGGGTTAATCGGGCGCTTCCCAGGGTTACCTTCCCGCACCACCTGGAGCGGGGGCTTACTCCGTAGCGGATCGGCCATGTCTCCCCCTGCGGTATGGTGTTCCCCCCAACCAAACGAAGGGGGCAGCGTGAGCGAATCGGAAGAGCACGTAACCACGATCGCGCACAAGCGCTAGGTCACCCCCGAATATTCGTAGGTGCCACTCGGCCCCCCTGGTCGCGTCGCCAGGGGGCCCCCTCGTGCTCAGGTATGAGGCAAACAGCGCGGAGCCTGACGTATCGTTACTGGAACACTACATTCCGTAGGCTACCCTGTGTGCCATGAAACAGATGATTCTTCCGGCGCTAGCCGCCGTAGTCCTGGTCCTCGCAGGGTGCTCCAGCGAAGACAGCGCGGAGCCGCCATCAGAGGCCCCCAGCGCCGCTCAGACGTTCAACGAGACAGACACTCGGCGCGAGGCGTGGGAGACGACCAGGGACAGCTACACAGCCACCCTCAGGCTCGATATCTGCAAGGCGGCAAAGACCGGCGGCAAGGCCAGCGTGGAGGCGTACCTGAAAGGGGACGAACTGCCATTCGAGGTGGATGACCCTGACTACGACGCGGACCAATGGGTCACGTACTGCGAGGGTCAGTAGGCACCAGGGACGCCCCCGGCGCGAAACCCGGGGGCTTTCTCATGCCCACAGCGAGGTCGGTACGTACGCGGCCCGCAGGCTCTCAGGCACATGCCGGGTCAGTACCTCCAGGGCGTACCGCTCACCCTCGGCGTGCTCCAGGTCATCGGCCCAGTCGGTCAGCCAGGCACGGTGCTCAGCAGCTCGCACCTGGCCACTCGTCCGGGCACCCCCGCAACAGCTACAACCAGTGCCATACCAGGCCGCGCGGCCCATCAGAGCTGCCATCATGACCCCCCGTGGTCTCCGCGCAAACTGCTCAGGTTGCGGGGCTAGCTTTTTGCCTCCCTGCCGCCCGTTTGCCCAGGTGGGAGGGGGTCACCCCCCAGGGTGGGGTATCACACGCTGTGATCAGGCCACACGGACCGCAACAAGGCCCAGAAGGGCGCTGTCCACGGTCACCTGGACGTCGGTCCCGTAGTCACCAGGGGCGAACGGGCCGAAGGCGAGAGTCGTGCCAGCCGCCACAGAGAGCGTCCGAGGTGTCACGGGCTGCCCGTCCACGGTCCGCGACAGATGAATGGTCACGTTGCGTGACACAGTGTCACTGTTCGTGACCATCAGACCGACACGGCCGTCGTTCGGCAGCGTGTGACCCTCCACAGGATCGCCCACCAGCGCGGCAGACATGAGCGTGCCAGCGCGCGTGAACGCCACGACAGGGATCTCAGCAGGCATCGGACACGCTCCTCAGCGCTCAGCAGCCCACCCACCAGGCTGATGACGTGCCGTCTCCTTGTTGTGACAGCGGGTACACAGCGCACGCAGATGGGTGGGGGTATCAGGATTGACCCCCCGGGCTTCCAGCGCACGCCGGGACAGGGGGTAGTGGTCTGCGACCGTGGCGGGGGCAGTGCACAGGACGCACCAGGGGTTGGCGTACAAGAACGCCTTCCGCACACGCTGCCATCGGCTGGTGTTGTACTTGAAGGCCCCTCGCTCGGCCCGCATGGCCGCATCCTGGCGCCTGTGCTCCTCACAGCGGCCTCCCCTGGGAGTGCTCTCGGGGCACCCTGGGATGGTGCACGACATGCGCGGCCTGCGCGGCACGTGGACCACCTCCGGACATTCGTAGGTGGCTCCGCCCTGCGGCCTGTGCGGTAACAGGTTCTCTCAGTGGCGAAGCCTGGTGCGGATAGAGGGAATCGAACCCCCGCGATCCTGGCCCCAAACCAGGTGCCCTGCCACTAGGCGATATCCACGGGGCCCCCTGACGGATTCGAACCGCCGACCCGCTGATTACGAAACAGCCGCTCTATCCGAACTGAGCTAAGGGGGCAAGGCTGAGCCGGTAGGAATCGAACCTACGCCTTCCGGTTTTGGAGACCGGACGCCCTTCCATTTAGGCCACGTCCCAATGCGCGTGCGGGGCAGTCAATCCCGCTTACAGCCCAGGGGGTTGCCCTGGACCGGCCCTTTGGCTACGCCGTCCGTCGAGAGGGATTCGAACCCCCGCTGAACGCGTTCTAAGCGCGTCGCCTCTTCCGCTGGGCTATCGACGGTAGCGCGGAGCACTGAACCGGCAACGGCCTCAAGCGGCCTCGCGCCTCACATGTCAGTGCTCCACTACACCAGGTAACCACCCTGATGCGTGACACGCCCCGTCTGCCACTTACGGGCTTGCGCCCTGGTCCACGGACCATGCGTGTCTTCCCAGCGTGCTTCGGGCAGGGCTCGAACCTGCGACCTCGGGATTAAGAGTCCCTTGCTCTGCCAACTGAGCTACCGAAACGTGGTGACGCGCAGCATGACGGGGAATGGACCCCTACCGGACACCAACCCGGCCCCAACCAGGGGACTGCGCGCTTGCTGTCACGGCTGGATTCGAACCAGCAACCACCAGGTTAACAACCCAGCGCTCTTTCCGTTGAGCTACGTGACATGGAGGGCTACTCGCCGCCCGGTTCCCTATGCTGACTAGGCACAGCTACTACGAGCCGGTTTCACCCAGGGTGCAGTACGTAGGGCCGGTCAAGACCCCCGGACTGCACCGGTTGGCACCACTGGACTTGAACCAGTGACCTCCCGCGTATCAGGCGGGCGCTCTCACCTGCTGAGCTAGGTGCCAGAGTGCGCATCGCTTCCGTCTCCGTGCGCTTGCGCCGCGCCCCCTACCGGATTCGAACCGGTGTCCTTCGCCCTGACAAGGCGACGCCCTAGGCCACTGGACCAAGGGGGCAAGCGCTCCGCATGGCTGTGATGGCCATGAGGAACGGGGCAGGGCGCTCCCCTGGGAGAGGCAGGGGCGCCACTTGCAAAGGGGTGGGGACCGCTGTCCGCCGGACATCGAGTCAGTTCTACGTGCGCGGGATCAACCCTCCCTCACTCTCTATCTAGGGAGTCGAATGCCAGGCGGGGTAGGTGTAGGAAGTGTAGGTATGAAGGCGGCTCCGGTTTAGCTATGGGTTTCTATAGGGAATGTCAGACTAGGTACAGAAACTACATCTTCTACATTTATGCAGGTCAGAGGCTTGTTTCTGGGGTGGGGCGTTCCACCCGCTCTACACCGCTGACCGCCAGCGCATGACGGAGGGCCCCCGTCAACCTCCCGGGGGCCCTCATGTATGTGACGCGGGTCATGCTGCCCAGTGGATAGTCACGCGCTCGTCCCCATTGAACGGTCCGTGGTTCGTGCTCTTGGTCAGCTCCACTGTGTCGATGGCCAGCCGGAGCAGATCGCGGCGCATGTCCATGTCAGCTTCGTCCCATGCCTCCTGAGCGCTGTCCCTGGCCGTCAGGAAGGTTATGTCCGGCACCGAGCCCGTGTGCTCCCGGAGCTGCGCCTGTGCTTGGTTGTAGTCGTCCATGGCCTCCCGGTAGGCGGGGTCGAAGAAGCGCGCCGCTGGCCCCTCGTAGAGCCCCGCCCGGCGGTCCCTCAGAAGCCTCTCTAGGGCCGCCTCGCTGGCCTTGAGTACCGCTGCCGCCTCCCGGCTTTCCTGGGTCTCCTCAGGGCGCGTGAGGGCCGCCCAGCGGGTTGCCACGATGGCCAGCAGCGGGTCGTCCAACTCCGCTGTTGTCAGTCGGTCCAGCCAGCGGGAAACGACGTACGCCTCCAGGGGCGGGCGGTACACCGACGCTGGGCTTGTGCACGGAGGCCCGCTCACCAGGGTGGTGCACGTGTAGCTCCGGGAACTGACAGGGGCCGCCCGCCCGCAGCCGGAGCATTTGGTGAGGCCGGTGAGCAGATTGGTGGCCTTCCCCTGGTAGCTGTTTGTGGGCTTGGAATGTCCGGCGATGGCTCGGACGGCACGCAGGCGCCGGGCGTCAGGTACAAGGCCGTCTCCGACGCGTACCCGATTACCCTTCGGTGTCGTGTAGATGACCCCCCGCTGGTTGCCGACGCAGTGGACCTGCCAGCCGGAATAGGCGCCGTTGTTGATCATGCGGTAGATCTGGTTCGCGGCCCAGGTCGCCTTTCCCGTGGGTGACGGGATGCCGTAGCGGTGCAGCGTCCGGGAGATGGCACGGAGACTCAGCCCCAGGGCAGCTAGTACGAACACCCCCTGTGCCACGCGCGCCTTGGTAGGCCCATCAGGTACTCCCGGGATGGCGGGGCTCAGGTCCGGCACCAGGTGGCGGTTCTCGTTCGCCAGCATGCCGTACGGGACCTTCCCGGAGACCCACTCGCCATGGTTCCGCTGCCAGTTCTTGGTGTCGGTGACCCGCTGACTGATCCTCAGCGACTCCTCGTAGGCGTCTTCCGCCTTCCAGATGATCATCCGCCTGTGGTTCGGGTCAGACGAGTCCAGCCCGTCATCACCGAAGATGATCCGGGACCCGGTCTGGTCCAGGTTCTCCAGCACCCGGAGGATTGCCAGCGCTCCCTTGCGTGTGAAGCGGTCAAGCTTGTAGCACCACAGGGTCTTGATTTCTCCGTCTGCCAGAGCCTGAAGTGCTCGGTCGTAGTCCGGGCGCTTGATGTTCTTCGAGGCGCTAAGGGTGTCCTTCCATACCCTCCGAACGGTGAGCTTGTTCCAGGAACCCCAGTCTCGTCCCCGCTCCACTTGGGCCTTGGTGGACAGCTCGCCTCGGCGTCCGGCGACCACAGTGGACTTCCGGGCGTAAATATCCATCAGTTCGCTTGGGTCCAGGTCCCTGATGTCCGGTACTTCGCTCATGGGACCCAGTATGCGCAGGTCATTGGCGGTTGCATAGGTGTTCACATGTCCAAGCAGTGGTAGAACGGCACGGGCAGGCAGACCCGGTCCTGTTCGGTGTAGGCGACCAACTCCCCCACGAAGAAGCCGTTGTTGAGGATGTTGTGGTGGGAGAGCGTCGCGCCCTTGGGGAAGCCGGTGGTGCCCGAGGTGTACTGGATGTTGATCGGGTCGTCGCAGGACAGCCCGGCCTCCCGCTCCGCGAGCCGCGCGGGGCTCACCGCGGGCGCGGCGGCGAGGAGTTCGTCCCAGGACGGGTCTCCGATGTAGTGCACGGCGCGCAGGGCGGGGCAGTCGGCGCGGACCTCGTCCACCAGGGCCCGGTAGTCGCTGGTGCGGTGGGCGAGCGAGGCGACGAGCAGCGATATCCCGGCCTGCTTGAGCACGTACTCCAGCTCGTGCGCCCGGTACGCGGGGTTGATGTTGACCATCACGGCGCCGATGCGGGCGGTCGCGTACTGGACGAGGACCCACTCCGGGCAGTTGATCGCCCAGATGCCGACCCGGTCGCCCTTGGCCACCCCGGACGCCATCAGCGCGCGGGCCAGCTCGTCCACGGCCGCGCCGAACTCCGTGTACGTCCAGCGCCGTCCGGACGGTACGTCGACCAGGGCCTCGCGGTCGGGATACGCCTCGATCGCCCGGTCGAGGTTGCGTCCGATGGTGTCCCCGAGCAGCGGCGTGGAGCCGGTGCCGTGGGCGTAGGACGGCTGCCGGGACGCGGTGCCGGTGACGGTCGGCTGCGGGGACGCGGTGCCCGCGGTGTGCCGGGCCTGCGACGGCCCCGGGGAAGCGGTGCCGGTGGTGGTCTGCTCGCTCATGCCAGATCCCCCTCGCTGTACTCGGTGCCCGCGCCCCGGGCCGTAGCCTCGCGCAGCTCGATGCGGCGGATCTTGCCGGAGACGGTCTTGGGCAGATCGGCGAACTCCAGCCGGCGGACCCGCTTGTACGGGGCGAGCACGGCCCGGGAGTGCGCGAAGAGCACCTTGGCGGTGTCCGGTCCGGGCTCCCAGCCCTCGGCGAGGACGATGTACGCCTTCGGGACGGCGAGGCGCACCGGGTCGGGGGCGGGCACGACGGCGGCCTCGGCGACGGCCTCGTGCTCCAGCAGGGCGCTCTCCAGCTCGAACGGGGAGATCTTGTAGTCCGACGCCTTGAAGACGTCGTCGGCGCGCCCGACGTAGGTGATGTAGCCGTCGGCGTCGCGGGAGCCGATGTCCCCGGTGCGGTAGTAGCCGCCCGCCATGGCCTCGGCGGTGCGGTCCGGGTCGCCGTGGTAGCCGGTCATCAGGCCGACCGGGTGGCCGGACAGGTCGAGGGAGATCTCGCCCTCGACCGCGCCGGGCTCCCCGCTGACCGGGTCCAGGAGCACCACCTTGTATCCGGGGCTGGGGCGGCCCATCGAACCGGACTTCAGCACCTGGCCCGGCGAGTTCGCGACCTGGACGGCGGTCTCCGTCTGGCCGAAGCCGTCGCGGATGGTGACGCCCCAGGCGCGCCGGACCGTCTCGATGACCTCGGGGTTGAGCGGTTCACCCGCGGCGACGACCTCGCGGGGCGGGGTCTTCAGCTGCGAGAGGTCGGCCTGGATGAGCATGCGCCACACGGTGGGCGGGGCGCAGAAGCTGGTGACGCCGGAACGTTCCATCTCCGCCATCAGCCGGCCCGCGTCGAAGCGCGTGTAGTTATAGATGAAGACGGTCGCCTCGGCGTTCCACGGGGCGAAGAGGTTCGACCAGGCGTGCTTGGCCCAGCCGGGCGAGGAGATGTTGAGGTGGACGTCGCCGGGGCGGAGCCCGATCCAGTACATCGTCGCGAGGTGGCCCACGGGGTAGGAGACGTGGGTGTGCTCGACGAGCTTGGGGCTGGCGGTGGTGCCCGAGGTGAAGTAGAGCATCAGCGGTTCGTCGGCGTCCGTCTCGCGGTCGGCCGTGAACGTCTCCGGCTGGGCGTCGGCCCCGGCGTAGGAGATCCAGCCCTCGGTCTCGGCGCCGACGCAGATGCGCGTGTAGTCGCCGGGCACCTCGTCGAACTTCCCGGTGTCCGCGTCCCGGACCAGGACGTGGCGGACCCGGCCGCGGTCGACCCGGTCGCGCAGGTCGACGGGGCCGAGCAGCGGCGTGGCGGGGATGACGACGGCGCGCAGCTTCATCGCGGCCAGCGCGGTCTCCCAGAGTTCGACCTGGTTGCCGAGCATCACCAGGATACGGTCGCCCTCGCGGACGCCCTGGGCGCGGAGCCAGTTCGCCGCCTGGTTGGAGCGGGCGGACATCCGGGCGAAGGACATCTCGGTGCGGTCGCCGTCCTCCTCCACGATGTGCAGGGCGGTGCGGTCGTTGTTCTCGGCGATGACGTCGAACCAGTCGAGCGCCCAGTTGAAGTGCTCGCTGCGGGGCCAGCTGAAGCCCTCGTACGCCGCGGTGTAGTCCTCGCGGTGCTCCAGCAGGAAGTCCCGGGCGGCCCGGAACGTCTCCGTCGCACTGGTTGCCGACATGTGCCCTCCTCGTTGCGGACCCTCGATGCGGGCCGGACCGGTCACTTAACATCATGTAAACAGTGACTCAGGTCTCACCACCCCCGAACGGGGGTGCGCGGGGGTGCGAGCCCCCGGGGCCGGGTGGAAGGACGTCGGCGTGACGGAATCGGGCGATGCGGTCGAGATGCAAGCGGCGCTGCTGCGGCTCCGCCGGACGAGCGGGCTGCCCGTGGCCTTCGGCGGGCTGCTCTCCGATGCCCGCCACGCCCGGATCGCCGAGCTGAACGGGGCGCAGACCTCGGCCCTGCGCGGGCTGGTCATCTCGGCCGGCAGCGGGCTCGGCGGGAAGTCGATCGCGCTGTCGCGGCCGTGCGCGGTCACCGACTACCACTCCTCGCGCCACATCAGCCACGAATACGACGTGGCAGTGGCGGCGGAGGGGCTGCGTTCGGTGGTCGCCGTCCCCGTCGTGGTGCGCCGCAGGGTCCGGGGCGTGCTGTACGGGGCGCTGCGCGAGCCGCTGACGCTCGGTGACCGCACCTTCGACGCGGCCGTGGCCGCGGCCCGTGACGTGGAGCAGGCGCTCGTCGTCCGCGACGAGGTGCAGACGCTGCTCGCGGCGACCCGCGAGGAGGTCGCCGGCCCCACCGCCTCGCCCGCCGCGTGGGAGGACGTGCGGGAGGCCCACCGCGAGCTGCGCGCGCTCGTGCCGAAGGTGGTCGATCCCGCGCTCCGTGACGAGCTGCTGGCCGTGTGCGGGCGGCTGGCCTCCGCGTCGGGGACCCGGGTCCCCGGACAGCGCCACGTCCAGCTCGCGCCCCGCGAGGTCGACGTCCTGGCCTGTGTCGCGGCCGGCGCGACCAACGCGGTGGCGGCGGAACGGCTGGGGCTCCGCCCGGAAACGGTGAAGGGGTATCTCCGCGCCGCGATGCGCAAGCTGGGCGCGCGCACCCGCCTGGAGGCGGTCGTCGCGGCCCGGCGGGCGGGCCTGCTGCCTTAGCCCGGCGGGCGGAGCTGCTGCCGCAGGCCGTCCCGGGAGGGCCCCGGCCCCTTTCAGACCGCCGTCGTCTCCCGGCGCTCCGCCGACGCCCCGTCGGCCGGCGCGCCGGACGCCTCGCGGGAGCGGAGCAGGTCGGCGAGAGGGCATTCGGTGACGGCGCAGACCTGGCAGCCGAGGTCGGCGGTGCGCAGCGGGGGCGGGGCCGGGTCGGCAGGGGCGGTACGGGGGCGGGGGCCGTGTTCCTCGCGGTAGTCGAGGAGCAGGAGGGCCGAGTCGTCCGCGTGGCGGGTCGCGGCGTGCCGGCAGGCGTCCGCGCGCAGCCGCCGCAGTCCGGCCTCGGCACTGCCGCCGCGCAGCAGGGTGCCGCGTTCCATGAGCGGGTAGAAGCGGCCGGCCTCGTCGCGGGTCTCGTCGAGCCCGTCGGTGTGGAAGAGGACCCGGTCCCCGGCGGCCAGGACCCGGGTGTGCCGGCCGGGGCGGCACTCGACGAGCCCGTCCAGGCCGAGCGGGGTGCCCGGATGGTCGGGCTCGGCCCGCACGGCGTCGCCGGAGGCCGGGACGACGAGCGGGCCGGGGTGGCCGTAGTTCAGGATCCTCATGGTGCCGTCCCAGGTCACCTCGGCCACGACGGCGGTGACGAAGCGCTCGTCACCGCGCCGCAGGAGGGCGCAGGACAGCTTCACGCCGACCGTGTCGAGCCGGTCCGCGACGGGGGCGCTCTCCCGGAAGGCGCCGAGGACGGCGGCGGCGACGCCGACCGCGTTCAGGCCCTTGCCCTGGACGTCGCCGATCAGGATGCGGACCCCGCCGGCGATCGGGATCACCTCGTAGAAGTCGCCGCCGATGCCGGCCGCCTCGGCCGCCGATTCGTAGCTGGAGGCGATGCGCACCGGGCCCCGGTTCACCGGCACGGGGGCCACGATCGTCCGCCGGGCGGCGTCCGCGATGTCGTTCACCGCGGCGAGGCGGCGTTCGCCGCGCAGCCGGATGCGGGCGGCGGCGGCCGAGAAGAGGGTGACGAAGGTGATGGCCAGCAGGGAGGCGATGCCCCGGCGCGAGTCGAGCAGACCCTGGTCGAAGGCGAGCGCCGCGGCCAGCGAGGCGGCGAACAGCCCCGTGCCGAGCACCCCGCGCACCGACGCCCGGCAGGCGGCCAGGGCCGGGCCGACCGCGTAGAGCGGCAGGAGCCTGATCTCCTCGCCCAGCAGGACGTCCAGAAGCGCGACGAGGAGCACGGCCGCGACACCCCGGCAGTCGAGGCACCGGGCGGTGGGCCACCTCGGCTTGTGCATGGTCGCTGTCTCCTCCCCGAGGGCGCCGTGGCGCGCGGAACGAACGGTCCGGGTCGAGGGTGACCGGGCACGGTTGCCCCGCGCGGTGCGTCCCGGTTGCCGGACGGTTGTCGTCCGGGCCGGGGCGGCGGTCCGGGACGTTCGTCCCGGACGTGGTGCCGTGTGTCCGGGGTCACGGTCCGGGACGTTGGTCCCGGACCTCCGGGCCGGGGCCGTCGGGGTCGCCCGGCCCTTCGGGGCCTCCATGGTCCCCCGGGCTCCCGGGACCTCCGGTCGCGAAGCGGTATCCCACGCCCCGCAGGACCTCCACCGGGTCGCCGGCGCCCGGTCCGCCCGCCGCGCGCAGCTTGCGGCGCAGCCGCAGCACCCCGAACTTGACCCGGTCGCGGCCCACGGCCAGCGGGTCGTCCCAGACCTGGTCCAGCAGTTGTTCGGTGGTGACGATCCGGCCCCGGTTGCGGACCAGCGCCCGGAGCAGCCCGTACTCGATGGCGCTGAGCCGGGCCTCGCCGCCGTGCCAGAGGGCGGCCCGGCGCTCGGGCAGCAGCCGCAGTCCGCCGAGCGCCTCGCCGCCCGTCCACTCGCGGTGCCCGGCGCGGCGCAGCAGGGCCTCGATCCGGGCCACCAGTTCCTCCGGTTCGCAGGGCTTGACCAGATAGTCGTCGGCGCCTGCGCGCAGCGCGCGGACCCGGTCGGCCGCCGCGTCGAGGCCGGAGAGCACCAGGACCGGCAGATCGCTCAGGTCGCGGGCGCGGGCCAGCACCTGCCAGCCGTCCAGCTCGGGCACGCGCAGGTCCAGCACCATCAGGGCGGGCCGCTCGGCGAAGAGGAGCCGCAGCCCCTGCCGGCCGTCCGCCGCGTGCAGCACCCGGTACCCCCGGGCGGCGAGCAGTTCCCGCAGCGCCAGTGCCGTCGCCGCGTCGTCCTCCACGATGAGCAATCGGTCCATCACGACCTGCCGTACCCGGACGGTGACTGTCCGCCGTCCCGGGCGGGGCGGCGGGCTCCTTCGAGTCAACCAGCCCGGCCGGGGGTCCGCAGCGGCTCAGTCCCCGAAGTCGACGAAGGAGGCGAACCGCACGTCGTACGGCCCGGCCGCGCCGTCCGGCTCCCCCGTCGCGGCGAGGAGGGCCGCGGCCTCCTCCGTGACGGCGTCGCGCTCCGCCGCCGTGAGCGGGCGCAGCGGCTGGACGGTGAGCGTCCCGGGCGCCGGTCCGGTGCCGGTGCCGTGCCGCCAGATCGCCGCGAGGGAGCCGTCGGCCAGCACCGATCCGTACGCCTGGTTGCCGACCCCGTTGCGCCCCTTGAGGTGGGGCGGGATGAGACGGGTGCGGTCCGCGTGGCCGAGGAGGACGTTGTCGAACTCGGGCAGGAACCGGGGCGGGGCGGGGGTGTCCTCGTCGGGGCGGGGCGCGTCGGGCAGGTCGAAGAGTTCGACGCCGTGCTCGTCTCGGAAGGTGACCAGTTCCGGGCGGAGGGCTTCGAAGGACTCCCGGGTCCGGGTCAGCCCCGCCCAGGACTGGAAGTCCCTGACGGAGGCGGGGCCGAAGGCGGCGAGGTAGCGCAGCACGGTGGCGCCGAGTGCGGCGGCCGGGCGGGAGGACCGGCCCAGCCAGTGCTCCACGGTGGTCAGGGCGACCTTGCCGCTCCGGCCCCAGAGGCCGCGCGGTGTGACCTGGACCAGGGGCAGCAGACAGCGGGCGGCCGTGCTCAGGGACTGCGGGTCGGCGTCGGGCCACTCCAGGAGGAGGTGTGCGCGGATCTCCTTCGGGGTGCGGGGTTCCTCCTCGACGTACGCCCTGGCGAGCGCGCCGAGCCGGTCCAGGTCCACGCCGGTCAGTCCGGCGCGGAACATGTGCAGCTCCCGGTCGCGGGCCGGCTGGACCAGGGGGCGCAGGGTCAGAGCGTCGTCGGCGGTGTGGGTGTGGACGGTGGAGCGCAGGGTGACGATGCGGACGACCTCGCGGGACTCCATGAGTGCGGAGAGTTCGGCCGGCGAGAATCCCTCCAGCCGGGCGAGGAGCTGGTAGTACGGCGGTTTCGCGTTCTGCGCCTGGAGACCGACGAGGTGGCGGACGGCCTCCCCGGCGCTCATCACGGTCCGGCGCAGCAGGAGTTGGCGCGCCAGGGTCGCCCGGCCCAGGGCCCGGGGAGTGAGGACGGGGACCGGGGCGGAGGTCTTCTTCTTCACGGCCATGACGGCACGCTACGCGGTCGTGCGGTCGGATCCTGACCTGATGGACCCCGCCGCCGGGCCCGCATCCCGGCGCGTGCGGGCCCGTTCAGCGTCCCGGGCCGCCCGGGGCGTGCGGATGCGCCGCGCGCCAGGCGGCCATCGAGCGGTCCCACTCGTCCCCGGACAGCGCGGTGAGGGAGGCCGGGAAGAGACCGTCCTCCTCCTTGGCGATGTGGTGGTGGAGTTCGTCGACGGACTCCCGCAGCCGCACCACGTCCTGAGGGAGGGTCAGGTCCACCGTGGCCAGGAAGGAGGCGAGTTGGCGGTGCTCCAGGACGAGCGTGTCGATGTAGCCGGCGTACTCCGGATCGTCGCCCATGACCGTGAAGAGGCCGTCCTCCTCGCCCTTCCAGTGCGCGCGCAGCTCCCCGGCCATCCGGGCGACCAGGCCGGTGGCGCGGTCCGTTTCGCCCCGGTCCAGGGCGCGCAGGGCCTCTCCGGCGGTGTCCGTGACGGTCTCGTGCTCGGCGATGAACTCCTTGATCAGGGGGATCTCGCGGCAGCCGCAGTAGTGACACATGGGGGCACCGTAACCGGAGAGATCGCATGGAAAGACCCGGATACGGGCATGTCGCCCACCGGTCGGTGTCCGGCGCGCCCCGGGAGCGCGCGACGGCCCCGGTCCGTGGCCGCGGGGTGGTCTGCCCCGCCTGCCCCGGACCGGGGCCGTATCCCGGACGCGTGCGCCGGTTACTTGCTGACGGCGAAGCGCATCAGGGCCTGCTCGTCGCCCTGCTTGATCTTGCCGGTCTCGTTGATGACCTGGAGCTTCCAGCTGCCGCCGACGCGCATGGCCTTGGCCACGGCGCAGCCGTTGTCGTTCGTGAGCAGGCTCGGCCAGATGTCGGCGACCTGCTGCGAGCTGCCGCCCGTCGCGTCGTACACCTTGAAGCTGATGTTGCGGGCGTCCTGGAAGGAGCTGCGCTTCTTGTACGCGGCGGCGATGAAGACGATCGACGTGATGTTCTGCGGGATGCGCGCGAAGTCGACCGTCACGGTCTCGTCGTCGCCGTCGCCGCGCCCGGTCTGGTTGTCGCCGCTGTGCTGGAGCGAGCCGTTGCCCAGCGGGTCCAGGGAGTCCAGGCCCGCGAGGCGCACCGGGTCGCCGTCCGCCATCGCGATGGCGATCAGGTCGAGGTCGGTGCCCTTCTTCTGGCGGATCTTCCCCATCAGCCCGCCACTGGAACCGGCCGTCGGGTCCCAGGACACCCCGATGGACAGGTGGGTGACCCCGTCCAGATCCGCCGGGCCGTCTTCCTTCTTCAACGTGATCATGCGTGATCCTCTTCGTGGCGAGATTCCTACAGGTCGAGTGTGCCTGGTGTCCTCCGGCAGCAGCCCCCCGGGGGCAAAATTTCGACCAAGTGTTGGACGACTGACGCCGAATTGTCCTGCTCGGGCAGGATGGCGGCCGTCTGGGAGCCGTGATAAAGAAACGCCCCCGTGGTGGTGACCACGGGGGCGACGGGGGTCGGGGCGGCGGTGCCGGGCCGTGTCCGGACAGGGCCTACGGGCCGGGTTCCGGTACGACGAGGGGTGTGCCGAGGAGCTGGTGCCCGCCGCTGGCGAGCATCCGCACCTCCCCCTGGTCGCTGATCTCCGCGCGGACGATCCCGGTCTCGTCCTCGTAGACCGGGTGCCCGCCCGCCCCGGACCGGTCGGTCCGGTGGACCACCACCGCGTCGTCCTCCACGGCGGACGACTGAAACACCAGCTGATAGCTCTCCGGATACTCCATGACGGCCTTTCCACGACGGACTGCGGCCTTCCCCTCCATGGTCTCGCACCCCGGCCGGCGACGCCCCCGCACCGAGCGCGCGCTGCGGGTCCCGGCCCCTGCCGCCTATCCTGAAGGGGCCGGCCACGGCTGACCGGGCCGGCGCGCAGGCCGGGGATTCCCGACACCCGGAAGGAAAGCGTCATGGATGATGCCGACCGGGGCGACGACGTCTATCAGCCCCAGCAGCCGGAGGCGGCCGACTACGTCGAGCAGCTCGAACCGGAGGACACCCTCGACAACCCGGACCTCACCGACGTCCTGGACGAGGGGTACTCCCCGCCCGAGCGCCCGTGGGCCGTCGAGGACCGCGGCACCACCGCGTCCGAACAGCACCGCGGCGAGACGCTGGAGGACCGGCTGGCCCGGGAACTGCCCGACGGCTCCGTCCCGGACGGGGACGGCGTGGGCGATCTGGCCGAGGGGGACGGCGAGCCCTGGGACGCGGAGGTCGGCACCGTACGGGCCGGCCGGCTCACTCGTGAACTCGACCTGAACGACCCGGACACCACGGCGGGCGAGGACGTCGGCATCGACGGCGCGGCGGCCTCCGCCGAGGAGGCGGCCGTGCACATCATCCCCGACGCCTCCGCCTGAACGGCCGTATCCGTGCGCGACGTTCCCGGCGGCTCCTCCGCCCGGCCTCGACCTCTTGACCTCGGAGGTAATCGACGCCCCCACGGCCCGTCCGACATCGTGTTCCTCACGAGCACAGCGCTCCCGGCCACCGGGCCGGAACCGAGGAGAGGACCCCACGATGACCGCGTACGACGACGCCGTCCAGCGTTACTTCGCCGCCTGGAACGCCCCCACCGCCGAGGAGTTGGAGAAGGCCGTCGCCGCGGCGTTCACCGAGGACGCCACCTACACCGACCCGCTGGCCGACGTGCGGGGCCACGAGGCGCTGGCCGCCGCGATCGCGGGGGCGCAGCAGCAGTTCCCCGGTTTCACGTTCCGGCCCCTGGGCGAGGTGGACGGGCACCACGCCCTGGCCCGCTTCGGCTGGGAGCTGGTCTCGGGGGCCGACGGGTCGGCGCCCGTGGCCGGTTCGGACGTGATCGCCCTCGCCGACGACGGGCGCATCACCTCAGTCAGCGGCTTCCTGGACCGGCTGCCGTCCTGACACCCGGTCCGGCGCCGCGCCGCGTCCCGGTCATCGCGCGGCGTACACCGCGGCGAGCAGCATCAGGTTGCAGACCCCCTGCGCCGCCGCACAGGCCGGCACCGATCCGGTGACGGCCCGGCAGAGGCCGAGCGCGAGGCCCATCAGGAAGACCGACAGCACCGCGCCCGCCGCCACCTCGGCGTCGAACGGCTTCAGGCCGTAGTCGCCGAGGTGGACGAACGACCAGGCGGCGGCGGTGGTGACGACGGCGGCGGCCCCGCCGCGCTCCCGTTCGACCGCCTCGTAGAGGACGCCCCGGTAGCAGACCTCTTCGACCAGCGGCACCAGGAGCCCGAGGCAGAGCAGCATGGCGGCGGTGTCGGCCCAGGGCGCCCCGGGCACCATGCCCTGGAAGATCCGGGGCACCCAGACCGTCCAGTTGTCGTCGCCCGCGCCGAAGGCGCCCCGTGCGGCCAGGAACGTCTGGGCGTAGACCAGGGCGACGAGCCCGGTCGTCAGGAGCGCCGTGCGCGGCGGGAAGCCGCGCAGCCCGGTCCGGTGCCAGCCCTCGCGCTCCACCACCAGCAGGGCGCAGGCGCTCAGCGCGACGGACAGCACCATCAGCGTGAAGTCGAACGCCCCGGCCAGCCGCACGGCGGCCAGCACGGCGAAGAGCGCCGCCGCCGACGCGAGCGGGGCCCGCTCGTGCCGGCGGCGCAGCGCGCCCAGCACGTCCGGCACGGGCCCGGTCATCCGCTGCCCGAGGGGGCGGCGGCGCGGCGGCGGCCGGGCAGCGGCGGCAGCCACCAGTTGTACGTCCGCAGCAGCATCAGCGAGGCCGGGACGAAGAGCATCCGGATCACCGTGGCGTCCAGCAGGACGGCGAGGCCGAGCCCGGCGCCGTACTCCCTGAGCATCAGCGTGGACGACAGGGCCATGGTGCCCAGGCTTCCGGCCATCACCAGCCCGGCCGCGTTGATGACCCGGCCGGTGTCGACGACGGCCTCCATGGTCGCCTCGTCCTGGTCGAGTCCGCCCCGGATCAGATCGCGTACGCGGGTGACCAGGAAGATCTCGTAGTCCATGCCGAGCCCCATCATCAGGACGGTGAGGAAGATCGGCAGGTCGTCGATGATCGCGTCGCCGCGCCAGCAGGCGAAGATCAGCACGGTCAGTCCGATCGCCCAGACGTTGCTGAGCATGATCGTGGCGATCAGCCGGACCGGCACCAGCAGCGAGCGCAGGGTGATCACCAGCATGACGAACACGCCGAGGCTCACCAGCAGCACCATCCGCCAGAAGCTGGAGCTCAGGGCGGCGCCGTACTGGCGGTCGACCTGGGTGGCGCCGCCCAGGTCCAGGGTGCCCACCGCCGCGCCGTCGCGGGCCAGGACGGTGTCCAGGCGCTGGACGGTGCGGGCCGCCGCCTCGGAGTACGGATCGTCTTTCAGGGCCACGACGAAGCGCAGCGCGCCGTCCTTCGAGGCGTAGTCCTCGGTGACGCCCGTGCCCGCGGCGGCCAGCCGGTCCGCGCTCCAGCGGGTGCCGAAGGGGTGGCTGAGGGAGTCGACGGAGGCGACGCCGTCGGTCGCCGCCAGGGTGTCGGTGAGGCGGGCGACGGCGGCCAGGCCGCCGGGGGTGGGCCGGCCGTCGTCGAGGATGCCGTCGGCGGCGCGGCCGGTGACGATCGTGGGCAGCACCGCCGCGTCGCCCCAGGTGCCGGCCACCGTCTCGTACCCGGCCCGGGAATCGGTCGCCGGGCTCAGCGCGACCGGGTCGGACGTGGAGCGGTTGCCGCTCACCAGCAGGGCGAAGGGCACGGTCGCGACGAGGAAGAGCACCACGATCGCGGCCCGGCGGCGGCGGGCGAACTCGGCGGTGCGGCGCAGATGCCGGGCCATCGCCCCGTGGCGCTCAAGATCGGAGAGGGGGGACCGGCCGAGGGCGAAGAACCGGTCCCCGAGCAGGGCCAGCAGGCACGGGGTGAGCGTGAGGGCGGCGGCGAGCACGATGGGGATGCCGAGGAGGCCGCCGTAGCCGAGCGGCGGGATCCAGTCCACCGGGGAGAGCAGTGTCGCCCCGAAGGCCAGGGCCACGGCGACGGCCGCGAGGACCATGCTCTCGCCCGCGTGCACCGTGGCGTGCACGGCGGCTTCCCTCGGGCTCCGTCCGGCCAGGCGTTCCTGCCGGTAGCGCGAGGAGAGCAGCATGCTGTAGTCGACGCCCGCGCCGAGCATGACGAACTGCATGATGGTGACGGTGAACTGAGTGAGCGTCACCTCGCGTCCCAGCAGGTTGAGCGCGGCCTGACTGACGTTCATCGACAGGCCCACGACCGCGAGCGTGAGGACGGCCGGCACGAGTGCCCGGAAGAAGATGAGCAGGACGACGAAGATGATCACGTACGCGACCGACTCCATCAGCGCGTTGTCGGACTCGGCCTTCTCGTACGTGTCGTGGATCAGGGCGAGTTCGCCCGTGACGTGCACCTCGACTCCGGCCCCGGCGCGTTCGGCGAGGGTGCGGGCGGTGTCGCGCAGCCACTCCACGTCCGGGTCGCTGCCGGCCTTGTCCGTGTAGCCGACCGAGGCGAGGGCGGCCGTGCCGTCGGGGGCGACGAGCCGGTCGACAAGTTCCTTCGGTACGTCGAGGGGGAACGCGGACCAGTCCGCCTGCCGGGCGAACCGGGCGGCGACGGCGGTGACCGCCGGGGCGTCGGCCGCGGCGACCGCCTCCCGGGCGGGTCCGGCGAGCGCGGCGGGGACCGCACCCCGCCGCACCTCGGCGTCGACGGCCGCGCGCCGGTCCGCCTCGGTCGTCGCCCCTGCGCGGACGCGCTCGCGGACGCCCGTGAGGAACCCGGCCGCGGTGTCGCGGTAGACGGTGAACGCGGAGGAGGTGCGCTCGACCTCGCCGTCACGGCGCAGGGCGGCGATCCGGGTGTCGAGGTCGGCCAGCAGACCGCGCACCCCCGGGGTGCGCACGTCCTTGCCCTGGACCACGACGACGACCTCCCGCTCGGAGCGGTGCGGGAAGGACTCCTTGATCCGCGCGTCGGCGCGGGCGCTGCTGGTGCCGGGGACGACCTTGGAGGCGCCCTGGTCGGTGAGGACGTCGGTGAGTCCGGTGGCCGGCGGGGTGCAGGCCGCGATGGCGACGGCCCAGGCAGCGATGACGAGCTTCGGGTGGCCGACCAGAGCGTGCGCGAAGCGGCGCAGGGCCTTCTGGAGCCGGCCGTCGGGAGCCGCCTGCGGGCCGGGCGGGGGGCCGCCGGCCCGGGAGGGCGGTCCGGCGGTCGTGGTGGCGGCGTCGCTCACGCGGCACCCGCCGACTCGTTCGCCGGGGTGCGGTCGCCCCGCCCGGCGGCGGGTCTGCCGCCGGCCACCACGACGAAGGTGTGCTCGATCTCCAGGGTGCCCTCGCGGGCGAGGAGTTCGGCCAGGGCCGCCTCGACCCGGTCCAGGACGAGCTGTTCGCGCGTCTGGTCCACGGCGGTCTTGAAGCCGGCGGCCGCGCCCGAGCGCTGCACCCACTCCATGACGTCGGCCGGGGTGTGGGCGGGGATCGTCTGGGACCCTTCCCGCCGCACGTCCACGGTGAGGTCCGCCTTGGCGAACCAGCGCGCCACGGTGGCGGCGTCCTTGGGCAGCGAGACCCGCACCATGCTGGTGAGCAGCGAGGGGTCGTCGGCGAAGACGCGTTCCAGGCCCTGGGTGAGGGCGTGGTGGGCGTCGGCGCGGGTCTCGATGACCAGGACCCGGCCGCCGGGGCGCAGCACCCGGCGGATCTCGGTGAGCAGCCGCACCGGCTTGGCGTAGCAGATGGCCCAGCCGACGACGACCAGGTCGGCGGAGCCGGCGGGCAGCCCCTGGACGTAGGTCTCCATGTCGCCCTCGCTCAGCTCCACCCTCAGCTCCGGGGTGCTGCGGACGAGCGGGTGCACCTTCTCCCGGGCCACGCCCAGCATGCCGGGCGATTTGTCGACGGCCCGCAGCGAGCCCCGGCCCCCGAGTCTGCGGACCAGTTCGGCCGTCAGATGGCCGGTGCCGCAGGCGAGTTCGACGACGTCGCTGCCGGGGGCCACGGTGACCTCGTCGAGGGCCGCCACGGAGTGGCCGCCCATGACCGGGCTGAAGAAGGTGTCGTAGTCCGAACTGGCCGCGTCGTAGTCCGCGGTGGGGTCGGCGTGGGCCCCGCTGAGGGTCAGGCGCAGCGCTCGTGCGGCAAGACGCAGTCGGCTCATGGTCAGGCTCCTTGGTCGGTGGTTCGGTCGGTCGGGGGCGTGGCGGTCGGGAGGAGGAGCAGCAGGGCGACGGCGCAGAGGCAGGCGCCGGCCGCCGCGCGGGCCTGCGGCGGCCAGAGCGCGCCGAGCGCTCCCCCGGCGGCCAGCGCGGGCCCGGCCCGGACGCAGGCGCGCAGGGCGGACGGGGCGAGGGCGCGCAGCAGGCAGCCGGTGGCGAAGACCGCCGCCGGGACCCCGGCGAGCAGCACGGCCGCGGCGGTGCCCGTCGCCGCCGGGGTGCCGGGCAGGGCCAGGGCGGTGCCGAGTCCGAGCAGTGCGGCGGCCAGCGCCCCGGTCAGCCGGGCGGTGGCGAGCCGCGCGGCGAACCGGCAGCCGAGCGCGCCCGCCGCCGCGCAGACGAGCAGTGCGGCGAGGACGGATCCCGTCCCGAAGCGGTCGGCGCAGGGGCGTACGTACGCGGTGGCGATCACCCCGGCCGCCGCCGCCACGGCCGGGAGGGCGCCGGTGGCGGGCCGCACCGGATCAGGCCGCGGTGGCCGCTGCCGCGGCACGGTGCCGGGGGCCGCCGGCCGGGACCTCGGCGGCGAGGGCCTCGACGACCCGGTCGAGCTGTTCGGGGGTGTGCGCCGCCGTGTAGCTGGTGCGCAGCCGGGGCGAGGCGGCGGGCGGGATGACCGGGTTGACGTACACGCCGCGTTCGACCAGGCGGTTCCAGGCGGTGAGGGTCTCCGTGGCCCCGGCCATCGGGACGGGGACGATCGGGGTGGGGCTGTCGCCGGTGGGGATGCCGGCCCGTGCCAGGCCTTGGCGCACCCGGGCCGCGTTGGCGAGGACCCGGCCCACGCGATGGGGTTCGGCGCGCAGCACCCGCAGGGCGGTGAGGGCGGTGGCGGTGCTCGCGGGGGTGGGCGAGGCGCTGAACATCAGGCTGCGCGCGTGGTGCTTGAGGTAGTGGATGGCCTCCTCGCTGCCGAGCACGGCTCCGCCGATGGAGGCGAGGGACTTGCTGAAGGTGACGGTGATCAGGTCGACCCGGTCGGTCAGTCCGAAGTGGGCGGCGGTGCCCCGGCCCTCGGCGAGCACCCCGAGGCCGTGGGCGTCGTCCACGAGGAGCCGGGCGCCGTACTCGGCGCAGACCTCGACGACGGCGGGGAGGTCGCAGAGGTCGCCCTCCATGGAGTAGACGCCGTCCACGACGACGAGCCGGGCGGCGTCGTCGGGTATGCGCTCCAGGGCGGTGCGCAGCCCTTCGGCGTCGTTGTGCGGGAACCAGCGCATCCGGGCGCCGCTGAGCCGGCAGCCGTCGATGAGCGAGGCGTGGGCCTCCCGGTCGGCGACGACGTAGTCCCGGGGCGAGAGCAGTCCGGCGACGGCACCGAGGTTTGCCTGGTAGCCGGTGGGCAGGACGAGCGCGGCGGGTTTGCCGAGGAACGCGGCGAGTTCGGCCTCCAACTGCTCGTGGAGGTCCGTGTTGCCGTTCAGGAAGCGGGAGCCGGTGCAGGAGGTGCCGTACCGGCGCAGGGCGTCCTCGGCGGCTCCGACGAGGCGGTCGTCGCCGGTCAGGCCCAGGTAGTTGTTGGAGCCGCACATGATGAGCTCGCGGCCGGCGCGTCGGACGACGGACGCCTCGTGCCCGTCGAGAGGGAGAAAGTACGGGTACATTCCCGCGCTCATCAGATCGGAGGCCGCACGGTATTCGTCGAGCCGGTCGTAGACGTCGGGGAATGTTAATCGAGCGTTCACGAAACTCTCCCACCGGAATGCGGGCACGCCACAGGCGCCCGCCTCATTCGGATGTTCCAGAGAAAAGGGCGATCATGTCCTGGGCGCATGCCGAGGACATATCGCAAGAACTCGAAAACGAGCCGTCACCTGGTCCGGTGCGTCATTCCCGGACGCGCGAGCGCGACGGATCGACGCTGATCCACCGGAATGCGCTCGCCGTGGTCGCTCAACCGGGGCTCGGGAGCACCCGGGAGTCGCCGTTACCTCTCGGACGAACCGTGAACCATTCAAATCCCCCCGTTTGAAAGATCACTTCAGCCGCTTTCCGTGTCCGAACCGGCCCCATCGAAAAGAACGTAGGCAAGTCGCCGACGCCATGTCAACCCGCGCCCGGAGCGCCCGGACGTCGGCATGGAATTAACGGTTCCGATTAATGGAGCCGCTTTGCCCCACCCTCGGAACACCCCCCGGAACCCTCCCGGGAATGGCCTCGGGCGCCATGCTAGCCTGCATTCGACCGTCCAGACGGTCGGACAATGCCGAAAGTCGGAGAAACGGGGCCCGTCGATGCATGATCGAATCCTTGACGCAGTGGAGAGCGTGCTGCTGAAAAGGGGCATCGACGGGGTCCGGCTGGACGCCGTGGCGGCCGAGGCGGGGGTGAGCAAGGGCGGGCTGCTGCACCACTTCCCCACCCGCCAGGCCCTGGTCGAAGGGGTGGTGCGCCGGCTCGTCGGCCGCTTCGAGGCGGTCCTGCCCGGCGAGGACGCCCCGCCCGGGGCCTTCACCCTGGCCTGGCTCGACGCCTCCATCCCGCCCGAGTCCCCCGAGGACGACGACCCGACGAAGGGCTCAGTCCCGGTCGCCCTGTTCGCCGCCGCCAACGGCCCCGCCGTGCTCGACGTCCTCCAGGAGCGCTACCGCGCCTGGCAGGAGCGCCTGGACCGGGACGGGCTGCCGCCCGGGGTCAGCACCCTGGTCCGGATGGCCGTCGACGGCTGGTGGACCGCCCGGCTGCTCGGTCTCGCCGACCCGCGCGGCGAGGACCACCGCCGGCTCCGCGCCCTGGTGCGCGGGATGATCGAGCCGGCGAAGGGCGTCTGATGGGGTTCGTCATGGTGGCGGGCGCCATCGTCTCCGAGGTGATCGCCACCCTCTCGCTGCGCGCCTCGCACGGACTGAGCCGGCCGTGGCCCACCGTGGTCGTCGTCCTCGGCTACGCGGCGGCGTTCGTCCTGCTCGCCCAGGCCCTCAAGAGCCTGGACGTCGGCCCCGTCTACGCGGTCTGGTCCGGTCTGGGCACCGTGGGTGCCCTGGTCGGCGGGGTGCTCCTCTTCGACGAGCAGCTGCGCACGGCGACGGTGGCGGGCGCGGGGCTCATCGTGCTCGGGGTCGCCGTGATGTATCTGGGCGGAGGGCTCTCCCACTGATGGCACGTCCGGCCGCCCTCGCCTCCTGCCCGCCCCGGCGGCCCTCCGCCCTCGGCACGGTCAAGGCCACCATGCTCGTGACCGATCTGGGGTTCGCCCTCTACTGGGCGACGGCCCTGCTCGGCCTCATCCCCGCCGAGCTGGCCTACAAGGACTACACCGACCCGGTCATGACCGACTGGAACTACTCCTTCCTCCCGCTGGACGCCGCCGCGAGCGCCACGGGCCTGGCCGCCCTGGTCCTCGCCCGGCGCGGCCGGCCCGGACAGCACACGCTCATGACCGTCTCGCTCACCCTGACCAGCACCGCCGGTCTCCAGGCGGTCGCCTTCTGGGCGCTGCGCGGCGACTGGTCGCCCACCTGGTGGATCCCCAACCTCTTCCTGCTGCTCTTCCCGGTCCCGGCGCTGTATCTGACCGCCCGCGCCCGGTCCGGACCGGATCGGACCGATTCCTGGAATTAACCTCTGATGCCTTGTCATCGGCTGTTCTACGCGCATAGCTTGTGCACCCTCACCACACTCTGAGGGGCAGTTTCCGTGCGTATATCCAGACACCGTTCCGTCCTGCTGGCCGGCGCGGTAGCCGTGACCCTCTCGGCGACCGCGCTGCCCGCCGCCTTCGCCGCTCCGTCCTCCACCGTCGTGATCTCCGAGGTGTACGGCGGCGGCGGGAACTCGGGCGCGACGCTCACCCGGGACTTCGTCGAGCTGGCCGGGGTCGGCTCCGGCGCGTTCGACCTGTCCGGGTACAGCGTCCAGTACCTGCCCGGGGCCCCCTCCGCGGGTTCGCTGTGGCAGGTCTCGGCACTGAGCGGTTCGGTCGGCGCGGGCGGCCGCTATCTGGTCGCCGAGGCGGCGGGGACCGGCGGCACCGTCGCCCTGCCCACCCCGGACGCCACCGGCACCGTCGCCATGTCCGCCACCAGCGGCACCATCGCCCTGGTCTCCGGGACCACCCCGCTGACCTGCAAGACCGCGGCCGACTGCGCCGCCGACACCCGGATCGTCGACCTCGTGGGCTACGGCTCCGCCGTCGTCCGGGAGGGCAGCGGCCCCGCCACCGGCGCCTCCGCCGCCGCCTCCGTGGCCCGCCCGGCCTCCCTCGCGGACACCGACGACAACGCGGCCGACCTCGCCGCGGGGACGCCCACCCCGGTCAACGCGGCGGGCGAGACCTCCGGCGGCGGCGAGGGCCCCGGCGAGCCGGGCAATCCGACCGAGCCCGGCACCGTGCGCGTCCACGACATCCAGGGCACCACCCGGGTCTCTCCGCTGGACGGCAAGGCCGTCACCGGCGTCCCGGGCGTCGTCACCGCCGTCCGCACCTCGGGCTCGCGCGGCTTCTGGATCCAGGACACCGCTCCGGACGCCGACCCGCGCACCAGCGAGGCGGTGTTCGTCTACACCGGCTCGGCCGACGCGAAGGTCGCGGTGGGCGACGCGGTGCTGGTCAGCGGAGTGGTCGACGAGTACTACCCCTCGTCCACGACCCAGTCCGTCACCGAGATCACGGCGCCCCGGGTCACCGTGCTGTCCTCCGGCAACCCGCTGCCCGCCCCGGTGGTGCTCGACGCCGCCTCCGTACCCGCCGCCTACAGCCCGACGGCGGGCGGCGGTTCGATCGACGGACTGCCGCTGAAGCCGTCCGCGTACGCCCTCGACCTCTACGAGTCGCTGGAGGGCGTCCGGGTGCGGATCGCCGACACCCGGGTCACGGGTGCGACGACTGCGTACGACGAGATCTGGGTGACCGTAGCCCCGGAGCAGAACCCGACCGCACGCGGCGGAACGCTCTACTCCTCCTACACCGACCAGAACAGCGGCCGGATCAAGGTGATGTCGCTCGACACCGGCCGCCCCTTCCCGGTCGGCAACGTGGGTGACGTGCTGTCGGGGCCCACCACGGGCGTCATCGACTACGCCTCGTACGGCGGGTACAACCTCCAGGCCACCGAGATGGGCACCCTCACCGACCATCACCTGGAGCGGGAGGTCACCCGGCGGCAGAAGGGCGGCGAACTCGCCGTCGCCACGTACAACGTGGAGAACCTGGACGCGCTGGACGACCAGGCCAAGTTCGACACGCTCGCCGGGGGCATCGCGGTCAACCTCTCCTCCCCCGACATCGTCTCGCTGGAGGAGATCCAGGACGACAACGGCGCGGTCAACGACGGCACGGTCGGCTCCGAGGCCACGCTGAAGCGGTTCACCGACGCGATCGTCGCGGCGGGCGGGCCGCGCTACGCCTGGCGGTACGTCGCCCCGCAGGACGGCCAGGACGGCGGGGAGCCGGGCGGCAACATCCGCAACGTGTTCCTCTTCAACCCGGAGCGGGTCTCCTTCGTGGACCGCGCGGGCGGCGACGCGACGACCCCGGTGGCCGCCGTGCCGACCAAGAAGGGCGTGGCCCTGTCGGTGTCGCCCGGCCGGATCAACCCGGCGAGCGCCGCGTGGGCGGACAGCCGCAAGCCGCTGGTGGGCGAGTTCCGCTTCCACGGCAAGCCGGTCTTCGTGATCGGCAACCACTTCGCCTCCAAGGGCGGCGACCAGCCGCTGCACGGCCGCTACCAGGAGCCCTCGCGCAGCTCCGAGACCAAGCGGATCCAGCAGGCGACCGAGGTCAACGCCTTCGTCAAGTCCCTGCTGGCGGCGGACAAGTCGGCCCGGGTCATCACGCTCGGCGACCTGAACGACTTCGCGTTCTCGCCGACGGTCTCGGCGCTGACCGACGGCAAGGTCCTCAAGCCGCTCATCACCACGCTGCCCGCGGACGAGCGGTACAGCTATGTGTACGACGGGAACTCGCAGACGCTGGACCACATCCTGACGAGCCCCGGCATCCGCCGGTTCGACTACGACGTGGTGCACATCAACGCGGAGTTCGCCGACCAGGCGAGCGACCACGACCCGCAGATCGTGCGGGTCACGGTGGAGGGCCGCCCCTGATCCACCGGAGCGGGTCCGGGGCCGGGGCGCTCAGCGGGCGTCCCGGCCCCGGACCGCCGGCGGCGCCGCGTCCGCCGCGCGCGGACGCGGCAGCGGGGCGACGGGGCGCAGCGCGGCGGCGCCCTCCAGCGGGCGGTCGGTGAAGAAGCGGGTGATCAGCTCCGCCACGTCCTCGGAGCGCTCCAGCACCACCCAGTGGTCGGACTCCCCGATCGTCAGGAAGCGGCTGCCCTCGATCGTCGCGGCGAAGGCCCGTTGCCGTTCGGCGGAGGTCACCGTGTCGTGCTCGCCCGCGAAGACGAGGGCGGGCACCCCGCTCAGTCCGCCGGAGAAGTCCGGCCGGTGGCCGAGCGCCCGGATCAGCGAGCGCTCGGCGTGCGGGGACCGGGTCAGCGCCTGCGTGAACGCCCGGCGGACATAGCTGCGGGTGAGGGCCCTGCGGTGGACCGGCCGCTCCGGGTCGGTGCAGAGCAGCACGTCCGAGGCGAGCACGGCGAGCCCTTCGGCGTCCCCGGCCCGCAGCCGGGCGACCGCGGCCGCCCATCGCTCGCGCTGCGCGTCCCCGATGTGGGCGGGCACCCCGCCGAGCGCCAGCCGGGCGATCCGGCCGGGGTCGCTGCGGGCGCAGCCGAACGCCATCGTGGTGCCGTAGGAGAAGCCGAAGAGGTTGACGCGTGCGGCGCCGAGGTCGTCGAGGACCCCGGTGACCGCCTCGCACAGGAGGTCGTCCCCGTCGCCGCCGGACGGCAGCGGGTCCGCCTCGCCCGCGCCGGGCAGGTCGATGGTGACGACGTCGGCGTACGGGCCGAGGTGGGCGTCCATCTGCGGCCAGCCGTGGATGCCCTGGAGCGCGCCGCCGAGCAGGACGACCGGTTCGGTGCGGGGCTCGGGGCAGCGCAGGACGCGGTAGCGGTAGCGCAGTCCGCGCACGGTGAGGGCGCGGACGGTCTCGTCGGGCGTGGGCAGGGGCATGGGGTGGGGGTCCCGTCGGTCAGGCCCGGGTGAGGATCAGCGCGGCGTTGTGCCCGCCGAAGCCGAGCGAGGTCTTGGCGGCGGCGTCGAACACGGCCGGTCGGGCCTCCTTGCTCACCACCTCGACCGGGATCTCGGGGTCGGGGGCGTCGAGGTTGGCGGTGGGCGGGACGAGCTGGTGCTGGAGGGCGAGGACGGTGAGGGCGGTCTCGATGCCGCCGGCCGCTCCGAGGGTGTGCCCGGTCATCGCCTTGGTCGAGGTGATCAGGGGGTGGTCGCCCAGGACGCGGTGGAGCACGGTCCCCTCGATCAGGTCGTTGGCGAGCGTCGAGGTGCCGTGGGCGTTGACGTGGCCGATGTCCGTCGCGGTGAGTCCGGCGTCCGCGAGCGCGGTGCGCAGGGCGCGTTCGATGCCGAGCCCGTCGGGGTCGGGGGCGACGGCGGAGTAGGCGTCGCTGGAGGCCCCGTAACCGGCGACCAGGGCGCGGACGGTGGCGCCCCGGGCGGCGGCGTGCTCGGGGCGTTCCAGGACGAGGAGTCCGGCGCCCTCGCCGACGACGAAGCCGTCGCGGTGGGTGTCGAAGGGACGGCAGGCGGCCTGCGGGTCGTCGCGCCGGGTGGAGACGGCCTTGAGGCGGCAGGCGCTGGCGATGAGGAGCCGGGAGCAGACGGATTCGGCGCCGCCGGCCACGACGATGTCGCAGGCTCCGGTGCGCAGCATCTGGTGGGCGGTGCCGATGGCGACGGTGCCGGAGGAGCAGGCGGTGGAGACGGCCTGGCTGGGCCCCTGGGCGCCGAGGTCGGTGGCGACGCTGCTGGCGGCCCCGTTGACGACGGAGAGCGGGGCGAGCTTCGGGGAGACGCGGCGGGCGCCGCGCTCGGTCAGGGCGGTGTGCTGTTCGTCGTAGAAGGGCAGTCCGCCGTGGGCGGAGCCGATGACGACGGCGACGCGTCCGCTGTCCCAGGCCGAGGGGTCGAGTCCGGCGTCGGCGACGGCCTCGCGGGCGGCGATGACGGCGAACTGGGAGAAGCGGTCCATGAGCCGCTGGGCGGCGACGCCGAGCACCGCCCTGGGGTCGAGCCCGGCGACGGTGTACATGAAGTCGCAGGGCAGGTCGTGGAGTTCGGTCCGGTGCGGGACGTGGGGGGCCTGTTGGGCGGAGGTGACCCCGTGCCAGGCGGCGGCGGCCGTGACGCCGGCCGAGGTGACGAGCCCGATGCCGGTGACGGCGGCGGCGAACGGCGCGGCCCGGTGGGGGGCGGTCATGCGGCGGCCCGTCCGCGGACCGCCTCGACGAGCCGGCCGACGGTGTCGCGCGAGGTGAGCTGGACGTCGTCGAGGTCCACACCGAGCCGGTCCTCGATGAGGAGCCGCAGTTCCTCCAGGGCCAGGGAGTCCAGCCGCAGCTGACGCAGCGGCACCTCGGGGCCGATCGCCACCGGGTCGGTCCCGAAGTTCGTCACCAGCAAGGTGCGGATCTCGTCTGCCGTGTTCATGGGGGCACTCCTGCCTGTCGTACGCGGTGACGCCTTGCCGCGTGCGGTGTGAGTGCCGTCGGGGGACGCCGGCCGGTCCGGAGGAACCTTTTATACGCCCTGTCGGAGGCCGTTCCGGTCCGCGTTCCCCCGTGCGATGGGAAGCCTGTCCAGGTGTGCGAATCCCGTGGTGGGCGGGGTGGGGATGCGACGATGGGCGGACGGACGAGCGAGGGAGTCGGCATGACGGTGGAGAACGGCGGCGGGGCGGCCCCGCGGCTCAGCCCGAGCGGCTGGGTGGCGAAGCAGGCGGAGCTGTACGAGTCCTCGGGCGGCACCAAGGGCACCACGCAGCTCGGCGTACCCTGCCTGCTGCTGGACTACGTGGGCCGGCGCAGCGGGGCGGTGCGGCGCACGGTGCTGATGTACGGGCGCGACGGGGACGACTATCTGATCGTGGGGTCCAACGGCGGCTCCGACAGCCATCCGCTGTGGTATCTGAACCTGCTGGAGAATCCCGCCGTGGAGCTGCGGGTGGGCACCGAGCGCTTCCCGGCCGAGGCGAGCACGCTGTCGGCGCGGGAGAAGGAGCGGGTCTGGCCGGGCCTGGTGGCGCTCTTCCCCCGGTACGCGCAGTACCAGGAGGGCACCTCGCGCGAGATCCCGGTCGTGCGGCTGCGCCGGACCGGCTGACGGCGGGGGGGCTCCTCGGGCGCGGGCGCCCGCGCCCGTACACTCCGCGATCATGACCACTGAAACGACGCGCGGGGCCGAAGCGGCCGCGTCCGAGGCCCTGTTCGCCACGATGTCCACGATGCGCGCGATGCGCCGCCTCAAGCCGGAGCCGGTTCCGCAGGAGACGCTGGAACAGTTGATACAGGCCGCCGTCTGGGGACCCAGCGGCGGCAACATGCAGTGCTACGAGTACGTGGTGGTGACGGACCGTGAGGTGATGGCGCGTCTGGCGCCGCTGTGGAAGCGGTGCGTGGACGCATACCTCGCGACCACCGGGAAGTTCGCGCCGGAGGGCATGGACGAGGCCGCGTACGGGCGGATGGTGGCCGCGATCGAGTACCAGCGCGACCACTTCGCGGACACCCCGGCGCTGATCGTGCCCTGTTACCGCTTCCCCGAGCCCCGGCTGGACGAGGAGGGGCTCGTGGCCTACGCGCAGGCGCTCGGTCCCGCCGGGGTCGAGCACATGACGAGCACCCAGACCCGTTTCCAGGCGCTGGCCGAGGGCTCGTGCGTCTACCCGGGGGTGCAGAACATTCTGCTCGCCGCCCGGGCGCTGGGGCTCGCGGCGAACATCACCATCTGGCATCTGATGCTGGAGCGGGAGTGGAAGGAGGCCCTGGGCATCCCGGAGTCCATGGAGACCTTCGCGGCGATCCCGGTCGGCTGGCCGATGGGGAACTTCGGTCCGGTGCGGCGCCGCCCGGTGGCCGACGTCATCCACCGCGACCGCTGGTAGTCCGTGGCGCCGGGCCCCGGTCCGCGGACCGGGGCCCGGCGGCCCGATCACCCCGGGCCCCGGCCCCCCTGATGCCGTCAACTCCATTGGGGTGAAAGGCCGTTCGACACGCCTGAGGTTCGTTGTCATGCCCTGAACAGATCGATACCCTGGGCGGGCTTCGCGGCCCCTCGGCCCGCCCGTCGGGCCCGGGGGCCGCTCCTCTTCTCCCCCACAGAGCAGGAGCAGGTATGCCCACACGCGCCGCCGCCCACACCAAGGCCCGCGCCTCGGTGCTGGCGGCCCTCACCGCCACCGTCCTCGCCGCGACCGGCACCCCGGCCCTCGCCTCGACGGACACCGGGCACCCGATGAACCGGGCCCTCGCCCGCGCGGCCGCCGCCTACGACGTCCCGCGCGATCTGCTCGCCGCCGTCGGCTACGGGGAGACCCGGCTGGACGGCCACCACGGACGCCCCAGCCAGGCGAACGGCTTCGGGGTGATGCACCTGGTCAGCAACCCCGCCCAGCACACCCTGGAACGGGCCGCCGACCTCACCGGCGCCCCCCTGATCCGGCTGCGCACGGACACGACCACCAACATCCTGGGCGGCGCGGCGGTGCTGCGCGGGTACGCCGACAGCCTCGGCCTCGACGCGAAGGACCGCGACGACCTGAACGCCTGGTACCCGGTCGTCGCCCGCTACAGCGGCTCGCAGGGCCCCACGGCCGCCCTCTACGCCGACACCGTCTTCACCTTCCTCGCGGACGGACTGGACGCCGTCACCCCCGACGGCGAACCCGTCTCGGTGACCGCCCGTCCCGTCTCCCCGCGCAAGGACGCGGCCGCCACCGCCGTCAGCACCCGCAGCGCCGACTACCCCTCCGCCCTCTGGGTGCCGGCCGACCCGGCCAACTACGCCAAGGGCCGCTCGGCGACGATCGACAAGGTGGTCGTCCACGTCACCCAGGGCTCGTACGCGGGCTCCATCAGCTGGTTCCAGAACCCGGCCTCCCAGGTCAGCTCCCACTACGTGATCCGCTCCTCGGACGGCCAGATCACCCAGATGGTGCGGGACGCCGACACCGCGTACCACGCGCGCAGCGCCAACTCCTCCTCGCTCGGCATCGAGCACGAGGGCTTCATCGACGACCCGACCTGGTTCACCGACAGCATGTACCGCTCCTCGGCCGCGCTGACCGCGTACCTGTGCGACCGGTACGGCATCCCGAAAGACCGGGCGCACATCATCGGCCACAGCGAGGCGCCCGGGAACGACCACACCGACCCGGGGCAGTACTGGGACTGGAACCGCTACATGCAGCTGGTCGGCGGGAGCACCGGCGGCTCGCCCGGCACGGACGCGCTCAGCTTCCCCTCGTACGCGACCCAGCGAAGCGGTTCGGCGGGCCCGCAGGTGAGCGCCGTGCAGACGCTCCTCAACGCGCAGGGCTTCCCGGCGGGCTCGGTCGACGGCAGCTTCGGACCGGCCACCGCGTCGGCCGTCACCGCGTTCCAGACGGCGCGCGGGCTGGACGCCGACGGGGTGGTGGGGGCCAGAACCTGGACCGCGCTGCTGTCGGCGGGCAGCACGCCCACGCTGGCCGAGGGCGGCTCCGGGGACGCGGTGAAGCGGCTCCAGCGGGCGCTGACCGCGGCGCTCGGCACGACGGTCGGCATCGACGGCACCTTCGGTCCGGCGACGGCGACCGCGGTGCGCTCCTACCAGTCGGCCCGGGGTCTGTCCGCCGACGGGATCGTGGGCCCGGCCACCTGGGCGGCGCTCCAGGCAGGGCGCTGACCTGCGCGGTCCCGGGGCCGCGCGGCGGCTCCGGGACCGTTCGTCACGTTTGGGTAACCTGCCGGAAACCCTTGACGCGCCTCCGGGGACGTTCCTAACCTCCTCGTGTAAGTCGCACTTCACGTGCTGCGGCGCTTTCCGCAGTGTTTTGGCAGGCACAGACATAGACCACCTGTCGGTGGTTTCGTCATGCCTGTTTTCTTGTGCTCCCCGTGCCGCCGATGGGTCTTCCTCGAAGGCGGATTCATGGCACAACGTCCGAGCGTCAAAGGCGTCGGCGACGTCGTTGCGCTCATCGATGGGCTGGGAAAGATCACCGGCCGGGCGCAGGTCATCTGGTTCCTCGTATTCGGCGGGCTGTTCCTCGACGCCTACTCGAACGCGGCGCTGAGCGCCGGTCTGGGGCCGATGACGACCCAGATGGAGCTGACCAGCACCCAGGTCTCGATCCTCACGGCCACCGCTCCGGCCCTGGCGATCGTCTTCAACCCGCTCGGCGGCTGGCTCGCCACCCGGATCGGCCGGGTACCCCCGCTGCTCCTCGCCAAGGTCTTCGCCATCGCGGGCGCGCTGCTCGCCGCGTTCGCCGGCGACTTCACCGTCGTCTGGCTGGGCCGGGTGCTGGTGGGCGTGGCGTACGGCATCGACTTCGCCGTCGCCATGGCGCTGCTCGCCGAGTACACCCCCGCCAAGCTGGGCGGCCGGCTGAATCTGTGGCAGGCCGTCTGGTACGTCGCCACCACCAGCAATCTGGCGCTCGCCCTGCTCTTCTTCAACCTGGACGTCGGCGCGGACATCTGGCGCTGGTCGGTGGGGTCGGCCGCGGTCGTCGCGGTCGCGCTGCTGCTGGGCCAGTGGCTGATGCTCAAGGAGAGCCCCACCTGGCTGGCGAGCAAGGGCCGGCTGGACGAGGCGGTCCTCAACCTCGACCGGATCTACGGCATCAAGGCGGTCGCCGGGAAGCCCGACGAGGCGACCCGGGCCGCGAGCGAGGCCCCCGCCATCGGCTTCCGGCAGGCCGGGGTGCTGTTCCGCGGCGACTACCTGCCGCGCACGATCCTGTCCTCGGTGATCTCACTGGGTCAGTCGATGCAGTACTTCGCGGTCGGCTGGTACCTCCCGCTGATCAGTCTGACGATCTTCGGCGAGAGCTTCGAGAAGGCCACGATCGGCTCGATGGTGTTCAACGCCTTCGGCATCGCGGGCGGGCTGCTGTCGGCGTACTTCGGGCGCCGGCTCGGGCTGCGGCTCAGCTCCGCCGCCGGGTTCGCCGGGGTGTTCGTCGCCCTGGTGGCGATGGGGCTGACCTTCGAGAAGGTGCCCACGGCGGTGGCGTTCCTGCTGCCGGTGCTGTTCATCCTCTGCCACTCCACGGGGCCGGGCGCCAACGGCAAGTCCATCGCCGCGCTCTCGTACAGCAGCGACGTGCGCGCGCTGGGCACCGGCGTCACCGGAATGGTCGGCAGCTTCGGCAGTGTCGCCGGGCTCTACCTCTTCCCGCAGATCAAGGAGGGGCTCGGCCTCGCCGACACCTTCCTGGTGCTGTCCGTCGTGCCGCTGCTCGGCATGATCACCTGCCTGGCGATCAAGTGGGACCCGATGAAGGCCCCCTCGCCCGACGAGATGGCGGGGCAGGACGCCGCCGGACCGGACGCGCGGGAATCCGCGCCGGCCACCGCCGCGCGCTGACCGTCCGCCGGTCCCGCCGCACCCCACGATGGTCCCTCTCCCCCTCCGTACAGCTCGCGACGCTCGCAAGGAAAGGCCCGCAATGACGCAGACGCTCCCCGGCGCCGCCTCCCGGCGCGGTGTGCTGGCCATCGACGAGGGCACCACCGGCACCCGGGCCGGAGTCGTACTCGACTCCGGCGGGGCGCACGAGGTGTTCTACCGCTCGATCGCGGTCAGCCACCCGGACGACCACTCGGTCGAACAGGACCCGATGGAGATCTGGACCGCCACGCTGGAGGTGGCGCGCCGGGCCGTCGCCGCCGCGCGGGCGGAGGGGATCACGGTCACCGCCGTGGCCCTCTCCACCCAGCGGGCCACCGCGATGCTGTGGGACCGCGTGACCGGGCGGCCGCTGCTGCCCGCCGTGGTGTGGCAGGACCGGCGGTACGCCGCCGAACTCACCGCGCACGAGGAGCGGTGGGACGCCGTCCTCACCGCCCGGCAGGGCCGCCCCGTCGGGGCCCGCGCGCCGTTCCTCTGGGCCGCCCGGCAGATCGCCGCGCACCCGGAGGCGGCCGAGGCGTACCGCGCGGGCCGGCTGCTCTTCGGCACCGTCGACACCTGGCTGATCTGGCGGCTGACCGGAGGCGCCGTGCACGCCACCACCCCGACCAACGCCGCGTCCACCGGCGGCTATCTGCTCCAGCACCACGCCTGGGACGAGGAGTGGATCGGCCATCTCGGCTTCCCCCTCGACCTGCTGCCCGAGCTCCGCTCCGACGACGCCGGGTTCGGCACCACCGACCCGGCCGCCCTCGGCATCTCCGTACCGCTGGCCGCCTCCATGGGCGACCAGCACGCGGCCCTGATCGCGCTCGGCGGGCTGGCCGCCGGGCAGGGCATGTGTGTGTACGGGACGGGCGCCTTCGTCGACGCCGCGACCGGCACCACCCCCGCCCTGCCCCGGCCCGACATCGCCGGAGTCCTCGCCCAGCCCGGCTACCGGCAGGGCTCCACCAGCCACTACAGCCTGGAGGCGTACACCTCCACGGCGGGGTCGGCGCTGCGCTGGCTCTGCGACGACCTGGGCCTGTTCGCGTCGCCGAAGGAGCTCGGTGAGGAGGCGGGCCGGGTCCCCACCCGGCCGGGCCGCACCCCGCGTTTCGTCCCGGCGCTCGCCGGGGTCAGGACGCCGGTCTGGCACCCGGAGGCCACCGCCGCCCTCACCGGGCTCACCCTCGCCACCACCCGGGCCGATCTGGCCCGCGCCGTCCTGGACGGCATCGCGCACTCGGTGTGCGACCTCGTCGACGGGGTCGCCGCCACGATGAACGCCCCGTTCACCCGGCTGCGGGTCGGCGGCGGGGTCGCGGGCAGCGACCCGCTGCTGCGGATCCAGGCCGATCTGACCGGTCTGCCGCTGGAGCGGGTCGCCGACTCGGCCACCGCCAGCCTGCGCGGCACCGCCTATCTCGCCGGGGTCGCCCAGGGGCTGTGGGGCTCCCTGGAGGAGGTCGTCGAGGCGCAGCCCCGGGGCCGGATCTTCGAACCGTCCCTCGGCGCGGACGAACGCGCCGCCCAGCGGGGGGCCTGGCGCGAGGTGCTGATCGGCCATCTCCAGGACCCCGCCCTCACCCCCCTCACCCCTCGCTGACGGCCCGCCGGCCGTCGGCACGCGACCGGCCGCCCGACCACGCGGCCGCCGCACCGTGAACCACCAGGAGTTGATGTTGTGATCACCATGCCCGCCAGGAAACCGCGGCGCGCCGCCGCGGCGACCCGCCGCACCCCGCTGCTGCTGGACCGCGCGGCGGCCAAGCGGCGGCTGGCCGACGACACGTACGACGTCCTCGTCATCGGCGGCGGCGTCACCGGGGCGTACGCCGTGCTGGACGCCGCCTCGCGGGGGCTGCGCGCCGCGCTCGTCGAGAAGGACGACTTCGCCTCGGGGACCTCGTCGAAGTCCTCGAAGATGGTGCACGGCGGCCTGCGCTACATCGAGCAGGGCAACGTCAACCTGGTCCGCCACTCGCTCCTGGAGCGCCACCGCTTCCGCAAGAACGCCCCGCACCTGGTGCACCGGCTGCCGTTCCTCTTCCCGATCCTGGAGAAGGAGGGGGTCTTCGACGCCCGGCTCGCCAAGGGCTTCGAGGGTCTGCTCTGGACGTACGACCTGGTCGGCGGCTGGCGGATCGGCAAGCTGCACCAGCGGCTGACCGTCCCGGAGGTCCTCGCGCAGGCGCCGACGCTGCGCGCGGAGAACCTCAAGGGCGGGCTGGTCTACTTCGACGCCCGCACCGACGACGCCCGGCTGGTGCTCACCATCGTGCGCACGGCCGCCGCCCTGGGCGCGACCGTGCTGAACGGCGCCAAGGCCGAAGGACTGCTCATGGAGGCCGGGAAGGTCTCCGGGGCGCGGGTCTCGGCGGACGGCGACACCTTCGACATCCGGGCGCGGGCGGTCGTCAACGCCACCGGGGTGTGGACCGACGAACTGGACGCCAAGGCCGTCGACGGCCACCGGCCCCAGGTGCGGCCCGCCAAGGGCGTGCACATCGTGGTGCCGTGGGACAAGGTGCGGATCAACTGCACGGTCACCGTCCCGATCCCGGGCCGGGCCCGCCGCGCCACCTGCACCCGCTGGGGCAACGCCGTGGTGCTGGGCACCACGGACGAGGACTACCAGGGCTCGCCGGACGACGTGCACTGCACGCGCGAGGAGATGGACTTCCTGCTGGAGGGCGCCAACACCGCCTTCGAGGGGAAGCTCACCCCGGACGACGTGGTCGGCTCGATCGGCGGGCTGCGCCCGCTGGTCGGCGGCAAGGAGGGCGCGACGCTCGACATGCGCCGCGACCACCACATCAGCGTCGGCCGCACCGGCATGGTGACGGTGACCGGCGGCAAGCTCACCACCAGCCGGCACATGGGCGAGCTGGTCATCGACAAGGTGATGACCGTCCTGGGCCGCCGGGGGAAGAGCCGCACCACCGACCTTCCGCTGCTCGGCGGCGCCGGCTACGACGCCGAGGCCGTGGCCGCGTCCGGCGGGCTCGCCGCCCATCTCGGCGAGCGCTTCGGCACCGAGGCCCGCTTCGTCGGCGACCTCATCCAGGAGGACCCGGCGCTGGCCGAACCGGTCGTCGCCGGACTCCCGTACACGAAGGCCGAGGTGGTGTACGCGGCACGGGCCGAGCTGGCCCGTTCCGTCGACGACGTCCTCTCCCGCCGCACCCGCGCCCGGCTCTTCGCCCGCGACGCCTCCGCCGAGGCGGCCGGCACCGTCGGCGCGATCCTCGGCCGCGAACTGAACCTCAGCCAGTCCGAGGTGGAGCGCTCCGTCTCCGACTACCTCGCCTCCGTCCGCCACGAAAAGTCCGTACTCCTCGAAGGGGCCGCAGCATGATCAGCCGTCAGACCATCACCCATCCGTTCAACCGGGGCGACTACACGGTCGGCGCGCCCAGCCCCGCCAAGTGGGCCCGGAACACCCCCGTCGGGGACGGCGACGCCGCGCTCCAGAGCAGCCCGGTCGAGGTGCCGGAGACCGTGATCGAGGCGCTGCGCGAGGTCGCGGAGGCCGTCCACGTGGAGCGCGCTGAGGTCGTCGCGCGGACCCGTGACTGGTGGGCCGGTTCGATGATCGGCGAGACCGAGGGACGGCCCGCGACGCCGGACGCCGTGGTCGTCGAGGCGGCCGACGCGGACCAGGTCGCGGCCGTGCTGCGGATCTGCCACGAGGCGGGTATCCCCGTCACCCCGTCGGCGGGGCGCTCCAACGTGACCGGGGCGGCGCTCCCCGTCTTCGGCGGGGTGGTGCTCGACGTGTGCCGGCTGAACGCGATCACCGGTTTCGACGCCGAGTCGAACGTGGTGGACGTGCAGGCCGGCATGTTCGGCGACCTCTTCGAGAAGCAGCTCCAGGAGGAGTACGGCGTGACGACGGGCCACTGGCCGTCCGCGTTCGCCGTCTCCACGGTCGGCGGCTGGATCGCCTGCCGGGGCGCCGGCCAGCTCTCGACCCGCTACGGCAAGATCGAGGACATGGTCGTGGGCGTGGACGTGATCCACGCCGACGGCACCCGTGCCACCTACGGGGACTACGCCCGCGCGGCGGTCGGCCCGGACCTGCGCCAGCTCTTCGTCGGCTCCGAGGGCACGCTCGGCGTCATCGTCTCGGCGCGGCTGCGCGTGCACCCCCTCCCGGAGTACGCGAACGCCGTCGCGTTCGGCTTCGCGACCTTCGCCGAGGGTCTGGACGCCTGCCGGAAGATCATGCAGCGCGGGGCGACCCCGGCGGTGCTGCGGCTGTACGACGCCCTGGAGTCGGGCACCCACTTCGGCCACCCCGAGACCAATCTGCTGCTGATCGCGGACGAGGGCGACCCGGCGATCGTGGACGCCTCGCTGAAGGTGGCGGCCGAGGTCTGCGCGGAGTACGGCCCCGAGCTGGACTCCCGGGCCGTGTTCGAGCGCTGGCTGGACGAGCGGATGCTGGTCGGCAAGTCCTCGGACGGCTTCACCCCCGGTCCGGGCTTCGTCGCGGACACCCTGGAGATGGCGGCCTCCTGGGCCGACCTGCCGGTGATCTACGACGAGGTGGTGGCCGCGATCCAGGCGGTGCCCGGCACCCTGGCGGCCTCCGCGCACCAGTCGCACGCCTACACCGACGGCGCCTGCGTCTACTTCTCGCTCCGCGGCGACGTGGCCCCCGAGGCGCGGCGCGACTGGTACCGCGCGGTGTGGGACGCGGCGAACGCCGTGCTGATCAAGCACGCGGCGGCGCTCAGCCACCACCACGGCTGCGGTCTGCTGCGCGGCCCCTACCTGCGGGAATCGCTGGGCGCGGGCTTCGAGACCTTCGTCGCGGTGAAGAAGGCCCTGGACCCGGCCGGCATTCTCAACCCTGGCAAACTGGGCCTTCCCAGCCGATTCGGTACGTCTCCGCTGAACTGATCCGGCGCAGTCGCACCTCTCCTCCCAGGCAGGCCATGCCATGACCCCTTCCCCGTCCCGGTCCGGCGCCCCGCTCGACCCCCGGCTCGGCTCGGCGTTCGCCGAGGTGCCGGTGATCGCGTCCGTCGTCGGTGCCCAGCCGCTGCGGCAGTTCCTGACCGCACCGGCCCGGGTGTGCATCCTCGCGTCGTTCGCCGTGGGGCAGCTGCCCCAGGTCGTGCCGGCGCTGGGCCGGGCGGGGAAGCTCGTGTTCGTGAACGTGGACAGCAGCCCCGGTCTGGCGCAGGACCGGGGCGCGCTGGAGTTCCTCAAGAACATGGGCGCGCACGGCGTGGTCAGCACCCGGCTCTCGCTCATAGAGAAGGGCCGGCCGCTGGGCCTGCTGACCATGATGAAGGTGTTCGTCACCGACCGGTCCAATCTGCGCCGCTCCACGGACGCGATCGCGCGCGGGGCGCCGGACCTGGTCGAAGTCATGCCCGCCCCGATCATCGCCCGGATGAGCGCGCAGTCCCAGCGCGCGATGTCCCCGTCGGTGGCCGCGGGCTTCGTGGAAGACCCCTCGGACGTGGCGCTCGCCCTGGCCCTCGGCTCGGTCGCCGCCGCCACCTCCGACCCCCGCCTCTGGCATCTGCGCCGCGACCAGCTGCCGCCGGTCCCGCCGGGCGCCCTCAAGAGGCCCTCCCCACCCCAGGAGTAGTACCGAAGTGAGTTACGTCGTCATCGCCCGCTACCGCACCCGGGAGGGCGCCGAGGACACCGTCCTGCCGCTCCTCGACACCATGGCCGCCGCCTCCCGCGCCGAGCCCGGCAATCTCGCCTACCGCGTCCACCAGGGCACCGAGGACCCCCGCGCGATCGCGCTCTACGAGGAGTACGCGAGCGAGGCCGACTTCACCGCGCACTGCGAGACCCCGCACTTCCGGGAGATCGTCCTCGGCCGGGTCGTCCCGCTGCTGGAGAGCCGCGAAGTCCTGCGCTGCACGCCGCGCGAGGGGGCGGACGCATGAGGACCCGGGCCGTCGTCCTGCGCCGGACCTCGACCGCGCGGCCGTACACGGACTCCTGTCCGGTCGCGGTGGAGGAGCTGGAGCTCGGCGCCCCGCGCGAGGGCGAGGTCCTGGTCCGGGTCGCGGCCGCCTCCCTGTGCCACTCGGACCTCTCGGTCGTCAACGGGGACCGGGTCCGCCCGCTGCCGATGGCGCTCGGCCACGAGGCGGTCGGCGTGGTCGAGGAGACCGGGCCGGGGGTGCGCCGGGTCTCCCCCGGTGACCATGTGGCGCTCGTCTTCGTGCCGAGTTGCGGTTTCTGCGCCGACTGCGCGGCGGGGCGGCCCGCCCTGTGCGCCCAGGCCGCCGCCGCGAACGGTGCCGGGGCGCTGCTGCACGGCCCCTCCCTGCTCACCGACGCCTCCGGCGCACCCGTCCACCACCAGCTGGGCGTCTCGGCGTTCTCCTCGCACACGGTGGTCGCCCAGGAGTCCCTGGTGCCGATCCCCCGGGACATCCCGTTCACCGTGGCGTCGATGTTCGGCTGCGCGGTGCTCACCGGGGCGGGCGCGGTCATCAACACGGCGGCGCTGCGCCCCGGTCAGTCGGCCGTGGTCTACGGGCTGGGCGGGGTGGGCCTCTCTGCGGTGCTGGGCGCGAGGGCGGCCGGGGCGTACCCGGTGATCGCCGTCGACCCGGTGCCGGAGAAGCGCGACCTGGCCCTGCGGCTGGGCGCCACGCACGCGTACGCCCCCGAGGAGGCGGTCGCCGCGATCCGCGAACTGACGTCCGGCGGGGCGGAGGTGGCGGTCGAGGCCGTGGGCAGCCCGAAGGTCATGGCCGCGTGCCTGACGGCCGTGGCGCGCGGCGGCAAGGTCGTCTCGGTGGGGCTGCCGGCCCCGGACCGGACGCTGGAGGTGCCGGCGCTCACCTTCGCGGGCGAGGGCAAGTCGCTGCTCGGTTCGTACATGGGCGACGCGGTGCCGCGCCGGGACATCCCCCGCTTCCTGGACCTGTGGCGGGCCGGACTCATGCCGGTGGAGCTGATGCACACCGGGACCCTGGGCCTGGACGGGATCAACGACGCGATGGAGGAGCTGGCCTCGGGCCGGGCGATCCGCCAGGTCCTGGACACCTCGGGCCTGCTGGCCGCGTGAGCGTCGGGACGGGCCCGTGCGCCGCCGTCGGCGTACGGGTCAGTCCCCGCGTTCGGTGTCGCGCGCGTAGTGCAGTTCCACGACCCCGCTGCCGAAGGACCGGGTCCCGAGGAGCCGGAGCGGGGTGACCGTGTCCGTCAGCGGGAACATACGCCGCCCGCGCCCGATGAGCACGGGGTGAACGGTGACCCGGTACTCGTCGATCAGGTCGAGCGCCGCGAACGACGCGGCGAGGTCGGCGCCGCCGAGCCCGAGGTCGCCGCCGGGCCGCTCCTTCAGCGCCCGCACCTCCTCGGGCACGACGTCGTGGATGACGGCGGTCGCCCAGTCGATGTGGTCCCGCGTGCGGGAGTAGACGTACTTCGGCATGTCGCGCCAGATGGGCGCGAACTCGGCCGTCGCTCCGGCGTTCGCCGGGTCCTCGTCGGCGGTGGGCCAGAAGTCCGCCATCAGTTCGTGCACCACGCGCCCGTGCAGGAATCCGCCCAGTTCGGCGATGGTCTCGTTGAAGTACCGGTGCAGTTCGTCGTCGACCCGGTGCCAGCCGATGTCCTGGTCCGGGCCCTCGATGTAGCCGTCGAGGGAGATCGACATGGAGTAGATGATCTTGCGCATCGCGGACCTCACCGGGGTGTCGGGAGCGGGCGTGCCCCGACCCTACCGGGCGGCGGGGCCCCGGAGGGGCACCTCGTACGGGCGGTTCGCGCCCCTCGGTGGTTCGGTTTTCCGAACCCCCGGTCCGGGGGCTGCCGGGATCGATCGCCGCCGCGCACGGCCCCAGGATGGAGCCATGGCTGAGACGACGAGCACCACCACGGAATGGGCCGCGCGGGCGGACGGACTGCACCGCGAGTACCGGCGCGGCGGCACGGCGGTCAGGGCCCTGCGCGGGGTGTCGGTGGCCCTGCGGCCCGGGACGTTCACGGCGTGATGGGCCCCTCCGGATCGGGCAAGACCACGCTGCTGCACTGTCTGGCCGGGATGGACCGGCCCACCCGCGGCTCGGTGCGCTGGGGCTCCACCGAGGTGTCGCGGCTTCCGGAACGGCGCCTGGCCGAACTCCGGCGCCGGCGGACCGGGTTCGTCTTCCAGGCGTTCAATCTGATGCCCGCGATGACCGTGGAGCAGAACGTCGAGCTGCCCGGCCGGCTCGCCGGGCACCGCCCCGAAGGGGCCCGGGTCCGCGAGGCGCTGGCCCGGGTGGGTCTGACCGGCCGGGAGCGGAGCCGGCCCGGCCAGCTGTCCGGAGGCCAGCAGCAGCGGGTGGCGATCGCCCGCGCCCTGGTCTCCCGCCCCGAGGTGCTCTTCGCGGACGAGCCCACGGGCGCCCTGGACCGTGCCACCGGCCGCGAGATCCTCGGGCTGCTGCGCGACGGCGTCGACCGGGACGGCAGCACCTGTGTGATGGTGACCCACGATCCCGTCGCCGCCGCGTACGCCGACCGGGTCCTGCTGCTCTCCGACGGCCTGGTCGTGGACGAACTGGACCGCCCCGACGCGGCCTCGATCGGCGCGCGGTTGAGCCGGCTCGCCGCGTGATGCCCGTGCTCGCGCTCCAGCGGATGCGCGGGCGGCCCGGCGCGGGCGTACGGTACGGCGGCGCTCGGGTCCCGGCGGACGGCCGGCGCCGCACCCCCGCACCCGTCGTGATCTACGCTCGGCGGACCGCCCCCCGCCGCACCGCCCCGAGGAGTCGTCCGGATGAGAGTCGGAACCGCACGCGCCGCCGCGCGCCGCTGGGTGGCCGCGCACGCCCGCGACCTCCCGGGCTACCGGGGCGCCTACTTCGGCGGATCGACGGTGGGGAAGCCCGACGACGCCGAGCTTGCGCCCTCGTCCGACGTGGACGTGATGGTGGTGACGGAGGCGGACGACCCACCGGTCAAGCCGGGCAAGTTCCGTTACGGGGGCGCCCTGTTGGAGGTCAGCATCGAGCCGTGGGCCCAGCTGCGGGACCCGGGGGCCGTGCTCTCCTCGTACCATCTGGCGGGCGCCTTCCGCACCGACACGGTGATCGACGATCCGAGCGGCGCGCTGCGGGCGCTGCACGCGGCGGTGGCGCCCCGGTTCGCCGAGCGGGATCGGGTGCGGGCCCGGTGCCTGGACGCACGGCACCGGATCGAGTCCCGGCTGGCCGCGTACGATCCCGGCGCCCCGTTCCACGAACGGGTGACGGCGTGGATGTTCCCGACCGGGGTCACCACGCATGTGCTGCTGGTGGCGGCGCTGCGCAATCCGACGATCCGGCTGCGGTACCGGGCGGCCCGCGAGGTGCTGGAGGCGTACGGGCGGCCGGAGCTGCACCGTGAACTGCTGGACCTGCTGGGCTGCGCCGAGGTGCCCGCGGAGACGGTCGGGCACCATCTGGACGAGCTGGCCCGGACGTTCGACGCGACGGTGCCGGTGGCGCGCACCCCGTTCTTCTTCAGCGGGGACCTCACCGCCGAGGCGCGGCCGGTCGCCGTCGACGGAAGCCGGGAACTGGTGGAGCGCGGCGAGCACCGGGAGGCCGTCTTCTGGATCGTGGCGACGTTCGCCCGCTGCCACACGGTGCTGGCCGCGGACGCCCCGGCGCTGCACGCGGAGCGGCTGCCGGCGTTCCGGGCGGCGGTGGCGGCGCTCACCGGGGTGGCGGGGCCGGACGAGCTGCCGGCCCGGGGCGAGAAGGTGCTGCGGTTCCTCCCCCGGCTGTGGGAGGCGGCCGAGGAGATCCTGGCGGCCAACCCGGAGATCACGGAGACCACCGAGGGACGTGCGCCGCTGCCGCCGCGCCCGCTCTGATAATTTGCCCGCATGTCATTCCTCCGTGCGTAGACCCGGGCCACGGCCCCCGGGCGTGTGCCGCTCCACGCCCTCGCCCCGGACCCCGTCCCGGGTGGGCCCCTCCGGTGTCCCCGCACGTCCCGGCGCCCTTCGCGCGCCGCCCTCACGAGGAATGCCGTCGTGTCTCTTTCGTATGCCTCCGTTCTGCGCGTCCCGCGCGCCGCACGCCCCTTCGGCGCCACCCTGCTGGGGCGCCTGTCCTACGGGATCGTCCCGCTCGCCCTGCTGCTCGCCGTCAAGAACGCCACCGGGTCGTACGCGGTCGCGGGCGCGGTGATGGCCCTGTTCGGGGCCCTGAGCGTCGTCCTGTCCCCCGCCCGCGCGGCGCTGATCGACCGGTACGGGGCCCGGCGCGTCCTGCCGCCGATGGCGGGGGTGTACGCGGCGCTGCTCGGCGTCGTGGCGCTGCTGACCTGGCGGCCCGGCGCACCCGCCGTCCTCGTCGGCGCGCTCGCCGTGGCGGCGGGTGCCTGCACACCGCCGCTCGGCCCGGTCATGCGGGCGGTGTGGAGCGCCCTGGTCCCCGACCGGGCGCTGTTGCAGCGCGCGTACAGCCTGGACGGCGTCGCCGAGGAACTGATGTACATCACCGCCCCGTTGCTCGTCGGGGTGCTGCTCACCGTCTCCGGGCCCTCGGCCGGGGTGCTCGTCGGCGCGGTGCTGGTCTTCGCCGGGGCGACGATCCTGGCGACCTCGCCCGCGGTGCCGCGCGGCGGCCTCGCGCGGGCGGCCGGGGCCGGGACGTCCGCGCCGGCCCGGCTGCGGCTGCGCGGCATCGCCCCGCTGCGGCACGCGGTCCTGGTGATGGCCGCGGTGGGCCTCGGGCTCGGCGCGCTGGAACTGCTGGTGGTGGCGTTCACCGAGCGGCTGCACGCGCCCGCCTCGGTCTCCTGGGTGCTGGCCGCGCTCTCGGCCGGGAGCGCGGTCGGCGGGCTGTCCTACGGGGCGGTGCGGTGGACGTCCTCGGACCGCGTCCGGCTGCCGCTGGTCGCCGCAGCCCTGGGGGCGACGCTGCTGGCGGCCGGGTTCTCTCCCCGGCTGCCGGTGCTGGCGGCCCTGATCGCGGTCGCCGGGCTGTTCGTCGCCCCGGCGCTCACCACCGCGTATCTGATCGCGGACGCGTCGGTGGACGAAGGCCGGCGCACGCAGGCGGGGGCGTGGGTGAACACCGCGTTCAACGCCGGTTCGGCGGGCGGCAGCGCGGCGGCCGGGCTGCTGGTCGGCCGGCTTCCGCTCGCGGTGTGCTTCGCGCTCGCCGCGGCCCCGGCGCTGCTGTGCGGGCCGCTGGCGCTGCGCGCCGGGGCGCGCCGGCCCGGTGCGGCGGACACCGGCGCGCCGACGGACGCGGTCAGCGGAGCTTGATCGCGCCGCCGTCGGCCATCAGCGTCTGGCCGGTGATGTAGCGGGCGTCGTCGCTCGCCAGGAACGCGACGACGGGGGCGACGTCCGTGCGCGGGTCACCGAAGCGGCCGAGGGGGACCTTGGCCGCGGACAGGGCGTACTGCTCGGGGTGGGCCTCCGCCCAGGCGGCCACTCCGGCGGTGCGGGCCATCGGGGAGACGACGTTGACCCGGATCTGGTCGGCGGCCCACTCGTTGGCGACGACCCGGCTCAGCCCGCGGATGGCCTCCTTCGCGGCGGCGTAGGAGGCCTGGTTGGGCTGGCCGTCGATGCCGGCGCCCGAGGCGAAGTTGATCACGGCGCCCTGCCGGTCGCGCAGCTGCGGGTGGGCGGCGAGCATGAAGTTGCGGGTGGCGAACAGGCCGGTGTCCAGGGCGAGTTTCCAGTCGTCCTCGGTCTGCTCGGTGAACGGGCGCACGCGCGAGGCGCTGGCGTTGTTGACGAGGACGTCGAGGTGGCCGAAGCGCTCGACGGCGGTGGCGACGGCCAGATCCGCGACGGCCCGGTCGGAGACGTCGCCGCGGAGGAAGGCGACGGAGTCGCCGAGGTCGGCCACGAGGGTGTCCCCGGCCTCCTGCTGGAGGTCGACGACCACGACGCGGGCGCCGCGCTCGACGAAGAGCCGGGTGACGGCCTCCCCGATGCCGGAGGCTCCTCCGGTGACGACGGCGACCTTGTTCTCCAGTGTCATGGCGCTGTTCCTTCTGTTCGCTGGGTGCGGCGACGCCCCCGCCGTACGCCTCTGAATATGCACCATACATCAGATATGTATGGTGCATATTCAGAGGCCGCGCCCGACGGCGTCCTCCGGCGCTCAGGGCTGGCTCCACGCCTCCCAGAGGGCCGTCAGCTCCGCGTCGACGGCCGGGGCGGCGGTGTCCAGCAGCCGGATCTGCGCGCCGGGCCCGGCCAGCTCCGCGCGGCGCGGGTGCGGCGGACCGGGCGGGCGGACGCCGAGCGCCGTGACCGCGCCGACGACGCGGTGCGGGCCCAGCAGCCCCGGCAGGGCACGTACGTCCGCGTCGGTGAGGTCCAGGTCCTCGACCAGCAGCTCCTCGTCGTCGTACGTCACCCGGGTGACGGCCCGCACGCTGCCGCCGCGCTCCCCCGAGCGGCCCAGCACGAGCGTGTCGCGCCACAGCATCCGGGCCCCGGCCGCGAGGACGACGTCCATCTCGCGGAGCACGTCCGCCCCGGAGGAGACGACGAACGGCTGCCCGGCCCAGAGGAGTTCGCCGCCCTCCGCGACCTCGACCCGGGCCCGCCACCGGGAGCGTCCGCCCCGGTGGTCGTAGGCGACGAGCCCGGCCGGCTCGACGAGTTCGAGGCGGGCGCCGGGGCCGACGGAGATCCGCAGTCCGAGGTCGTCGCCGGCGAGCAGCCCGGCCCGGGTGCCGACCAGGGCGATCCTGAGCCGGTCCGGTTCGGGCAGCAGCGGGCGGGGGGCGAGGAAGGCGCCGGGGCGCAGGACGCGGGCCACGTGGCGGCCCGAGGCGTCGCGCTCCACGCCGACGACGACGGGCTCGTTCACGTGTGGGCGTGGCTGTGCGGCGCCATCGGGCCCGGATCGGTGGGGACATGGGCGCCCGCGCGGTGGCGGGCGAGCAGCCCCCGTACCCAGTCGGCCAGTTCGGCGACGGAGGCCGGGTCCTTGCGGGAGAGCGCCAGCACCGGGAGCCCGTCGCGCACGGCCTCGGCGTCCGCGACCATCGCGGCGACGTCCACCTCCACATGGGGGGCGAGGTCCGTCTTGTTGACGACGAGCAGATCGGCGCCGGTGATGCCGGGGCCGCCCTTGCGCGCCACGTCGCCACCGCCCGCCACGTCGATGCAGAAGAGCTGGGCGTCCGCGAGGGCCGGGCTGAAGGTGGCGGTGAGGTTGTCGCCGCCGCTCTCCACGAGGACCAGGTCCAGCGGCCCGAACTCCTCCTCCAGGTCCTCGACCGCGTCCAGGTTGGCGCTGACGTCGTCGCGGATCGCGGTGTGCGGGCAGGCGCCCGTCTCGACCGCGCGGATCCGCTCGGTGGGCAGCACGCCCGCCGAGCGCAGGAAGCGCGCGTCCTCGTCGGTGTAGATGTCGTTGGTGACGACGGCCATGGCCAGTTCGTCCGCCAGCTCCCGGCAGAGCGTGGCCAGGATGGAGCTCTTGCCGGTGCCGACCGGTCCGGCGACGCCCAGGCGCAGGGCGCGGGCCGGGGACCGGTGGACGTGGGGGTGCGGGTGGGCGGGTGCGGCGTCGGGGTGCGGGGTCGTGTCAGGCAAGGAAGAGCCTCCGTTCGCGTCGTGCGTGGTCGAGTGCCCACTGTTCGGTGAGCAGGGCCGTACGGGCGGGCAGCAGGCCCGGATCGCGTACGGCGAGGGCGGCGCCGGCCGCCCGTGCCGCCTCGGGTTCGGCGGCGAGGATCCAGGCGACCGAGTCGAGCGGGTCGCCGGGCAGGAGCTTGAGCGCGGCCGAGGCGATGGTCTGGAGCTCGTCGTAGACGACGGCGTGCGCCAGTTCCTCCTCGGTCGCGGGGAGTACGGCGGCGAGCGCGCCGAGCGCGACCGGCCTGAGCGGACGGCCCTCCAGCGCGGACAGCGCGGTGACGGCCGGATGGCCGGGGGCCAGGCGCCGGGCGAGCCGGTGCACCCCCCGGCCGAGCGCCGCCGAGGCGGCGCGCTGCGGGGCGACCGGGGTCCGGGCGGCCAGCGCCCGTTGCACCGGCCCGTAGTCCGGCCGCCCCTCCCCCGCCGCCCGCAGCGCCAGGACGGCGGCGGCCGCCTCGGTGACGGCGGTGGTGCGCAGCCGGGCCGTGAGCAGGGCGGGGACGTCGTCGCGGGTGAGCCCCGCCGCGACGGCCGGCTCCAGTCCGGCGCTGTAGGTGTACGCGCCGACCGGGAGCCGGCCGTCGCCCAGCAGGAGTGCGGCCAGGGAGGCCATCAGAACAGGGAGTACCGCTGGGTGAGCGGCAGTTCGGTGACGGGCGCGGGTTCGACCGGTTCGCCGTCGATGCGGATGGCGAAGGTCTCCGGGTCGACCTCGATGACGGGCAGCGCGGTGTTGTTCGGCAGGTCCGCCTTGGTGAGGTGGCGGGTGGGGCGTACGGCGACGAGCTCCCGTACGAGTCCGAGGCGTTCGGCCAGCCCGTCGGCCAGGGCGGCCGGGGCGACGAAGCTGACGGACAGGTGCGGGGCGGCCCCGGCCGCCGCCGTCGGGCGCAGCAGCACGGGCTGGGTCGTGGGGATCGCCGCGTTGGCGTCGCCCAGCGGGGCGTAGACCACCATGCCGCCCTTGAGGACGGCGGCGGGGCGGATGCCGAAGAAGGCGGGGTCCCAGAGGACCAGGTCGGCGAGCTTGCCCGGTTCGACGGAGCCCACGACATGGTCGATGCCGTGCGCGACGGCGGGGCAGATCGTGTATTTGGCGACGTAGCGGCGGGCGCGTTCGTTGTCGGCGGGCAGCACGCTGCCCCGGTCGCCGAAACGGTTCTTCATCACATGGGCGACCTGCCAGGTGCGGCAGACGACCTCACCGATGCGGCCCATGGCCTGGGCGTCGGAGGAGGTGATGGAGAGCGCGCCGATGTCGTGGAGCACGTCCTCGGCGGCGATGGTGGTGGCACGGATCCGGGACTCCGCGAAGGCCAGGTCCTCGGGGACGCGGGGGTTGAGGTGGTGGCAGACCATCAGCATGTCGAGGTGCTCGTCGACGGTGTTGACGGTGTGCGGGAGCGTCGGATTCGTGGACGCCGGAAGGATGTGGGGGTGGGAGGCGACCGTGATGATGTCGGGCGCGTGGCCGCCGCCGGCGCCCTCGGCGTGGAAGACGTGGATGCCCCGGCCGGCGATGGCGTCCAGGGTCCCCTCGACGTAGCCGGCCTCGTTGAGGCTGTCGCCGTGCAGCGCGACCTGGAGCCCGTAGGCGTCGGCCGCCCTCAGCGCGGCGTCGATGGCGGCGGGGGTGGCACCCCAGTCCTCGTGGACCTTGTAGCCGCCCGCGCCGGCGAACGCCGCCTCGCGCAGCGCCTCCTCGCCGACGGTGGACCCCTTGGCGAAGAGCAGGACGTTCAGCGGGACGGAGTCCAGCGCCCGGTGCATCATCGCGAGGTTCCACGCGCCGGGGGTGACGGTGGTGGCCTTGGAACCCTCCGTGGCCCCGGTGCCGCCGCCGATGACGGTGGTGGTGCCGGTGGCCAGGGCCTCGTGCAGGGTCTCCGGCATGAGGAAGTGGACATGGGTGTCGACGGCCCCGGCGGTGAGGATGCGCCCCTCGCCGGAGACCACGTCGGTGCCGGGTCCGATGACCAGGTCCGGATGGACGCCGTCGGTGGTGTCGGGGTTCCCGGAGCGGCCGAGGGCGACGATGCGCCCGGAGCGGACGCCGACGTCGGTCTTGACGATCCCCCAGTGGTCCAGGACGACGACGTTGGTGATGACCAGGTCGAGGGCGCCGTCGGCGCGCGAGGTGGTGGCCTGGGCCATGGACTCGCGGATCGACTTGCCGCCGCCGAAGACGGCTTCGTCGCCGCCGACGCAGCGGTCCTCCTCGACCTCGATCCAGAGGTCGGTGTCGGCCAGCCGGACGCGGTCGCCGGTGGTCGGCCCGTAGAGCGCCGCGTAACCGGCACGGCTCAGCTGGGACACCGCACGGCCTCCTGTTCCTGTTCGTGTTCGGGGATGCGGACCGGGTGTCCGGCTTCCTGTTCCTGTCCCTGTTCGGGGGTGCGGACCGGGTGCGCGGCGCGGACGACGAGGCCGGGCACCGCACCGCGTCCGCCGAGCGCCACGAGAGCGACCTCGGCGCCGACGCCGGGTTCGAAGCGCAGCGACGTGCCGGACGGAATGTCCAGCCGGAATCCGCGCGCGGCGTGCCGGTCGAAGGAAAGCGCGGGATTCACGTCGGCGAAATGGAAATGCGAACCGATCTGAATGGGACGGTCTCCGTCATTCACCACGGTGAGCCGAATGGCGGGGCGTCCGGAATTGAGCTGGACCGTGCCGGCCGCAGGCCGGATCTCGCCGGGGATCACGGGATCGGCGCGGTGATCGTGACGAGCTTGCGCCCGTCGGGGAAGGTCGCCTCGACCTGGACGTCGTGCAGCATCTCCGGAACGCCTTCGAGCACGTCGGAGCGGGTGAGCACGGTACGCCCCTCGGTCATGAGGTCGGCCACCCGGGCCCCTTCGCGGGCCCGCTCCATCGCCCAGCAGGCGAGCAGGGCGGTGGCCTCGGGGTAGTTGAGGCGTACGCCTCGCGCGCGGCGGTCACGGGCGACCATTCCGGCGACGCTCAGCAGCAATTTCTCCGTGTCGGACGGAGTGAGAAACATGGGAAACCTCCATGGCGGCGGATCCCCGGAATTCCCGGAATCGCCTCGGCCACGCTCCTCTTATAAACCTCCGGATGGCGCCGTGGCAACTTCCGTCGCACCGCAAAAAATCCCTTTCTGGCGTTATCGCCCACCATATACGGGCAAAGCAGACAAACTTTGATCATCGCCGGGCACGGGAAAGGCGGTCGCGCCCCCGGTCCCCCGGGGTGCGCGACCGCCTCGAACACGGTCCTCAGCAGGTCACTTGAGGCCGAAGGCCCGGATGATCTCCTGGTCCACCGAGAGACCGCCGGGGGCCTCCGCGTGCGCCTTCAGCGACACGGCCCCGGCCCCCTTCTTCGGGGTCTTGAAGCGGGCGGTCCAGGACCCGGCCCCGTCCTTCCTCAGCTGCACGGCGCTCCAGGTCCTCCCGTCGTCGTAACTCACCGACAGTCCGGCCTTCGTGGCCTTCACCGCGCCCTCCAGCCATTCCTGCGTGGTGGACGAGAGACCGATCTCGGTCCAGCCGCCCGCCTTCACGTCCCCGGCGAGGCCGGTCGCGACGTCGTAGTCCAGCTGGAGCATCGGGATGTCGACCTGGAACGGGCCGTCGGCGTCCGGCGCGCCCGACTCGAACGCCCACTCCGTGTGGGTGCGCACCGAGGTCTTCCAGGTGTCCGCGTCGCGCGAGGCGTCCAGGACCAGCCGGTAGGGCAGCTTCTCGGGGGCGAGGCCGCCCGCGTAGCCCGCCCGCCCCGGGACCTGGTCGAGCAGCGTGTCGCCCTGGTAGAGCGCGGCCGTGCCGGTGTCGTACTCCTTGTCCGGCATGGCGCCCGAGTGACCGGCGCCGCCGTCCGACCACGGCGCGACGTTGTACTGGATGTCGCCGTACTGCGAACGGCTCGGCCCCCAGTAGCCGGTGCCCAGACGCGGCCGGGCGACCGGGGCGAACCAGTCGGCGCGGTAGGTGCGGCCCGCCGTGTAGTCCAGGTCGCCACCGCGCTGCTCCAGCGAGATGTCGGTGCCGGTCTCGTTGTAGACCGAGTGGTCCTCGTACCAGAACGAGGCGCCCGGCAGCGGCGTGACCCACTCGGTGCGGGTGGCCGGGTACTTCTCGTACTCGGCGAAGCCGATCCCGTAGCCGTAGTCGGGGATGTCGTAGCGGTAGCCGCCGCCGACGACGTCCCGGTGGCCGTAGAAGGTGTTCTCCACCTCGGCCAGGTCACGGGCGGACGGGGCGAAGGCGAGCGAGCGGTCCGGGACGGTGCCGTCGTGGCGGTCGACCAGGTCGTACACGTACTGGGCGAACTTCCGCTGGACGACGGTCACCTTCGCGCCGCGCCGCGCCTGCTTCACCAGGTCCTCGCCCGCCAGCCGGCGCACGGAGGCCACCGGGATCGGGAGCGTGGTGCCGTAGTCGGCGTAGGACTCCATCAGCACGCCGTCACCGGAGTTGACGACGAACAGCGCCTCGGCGCCGGCCGCGATCGCGGCGGCCGCCCGGTCGGCGGGGGCCACCGCGTCACCGCTGCGGATCACGACGGCCTTGCCCCGCGCGTCCAGGCCCTTGTAGTCGGCGGGCGCGCCCTCGCCGGCGAAGACGGTGGCGAGCTTCTGGCGCCGGTCCTCGGCGACCGGCGAGCCGCCCTGCACGGCCACGTCCACGTCACGGCCGCCGGCCGTCAGGTCGACCAGCTTCTCGCCCTGCCGCCAGCGCGTCAGGAAGGAGAAACCGCCCTGGGTGACCTTCTCGGTCGGGCTCGCCCACAGCTGGTCGTACGTCAGCGGGATCTGGTATGCGTCGCGCTGGACGGTCCCGTCCGGGGCGGTGCGCGCCATGTCGTAGCGCAGCTGCCGGGTCTCCGTCTCCTTCGGCGTCCGCACCTCGACCTTGTGCGCCCGGGAGGCGTCGAGGGTCACGGTGGAGGGCTTGTCGAGGACGATCTCGGGGGCGGCGAGGAAGGCGAGCGCCTTCGAGTCGGCGGTGTCGCCCTTGATGTCGGCGGCGGACCAGGCGGTGTACGTGCCCGGGGGCAGCCGGAGCGTGGTGTCGCCGGGAACCGCGACGGGCGTCAGGTTCGGGTCGCCGAGGGCCGCGAGGACCACGGTCCCGTCCATCGGCTCGCCCGCGCGGTCGCGCAGCCGCAGCGTCAGGTCGTAGAGCTCCTGCTCCTTGTTCAGCGCGAAGCCGGTGTGCGCGACGACCGCGCCGGAGGCGTCCTTGGCGAGGACCTGTCCGGAGTACGTGGTGTTCACCGCGACCTTCGTCGGGTCCAGCGAGAGCACCGCCTCGGCGGTCGCGCCGGCCGGGACGGTGAGCCGCCGCGCCGACAGGGTGTACGCGTCCGCGTCCCCGTCCGTCGACAGGTCGAGGGTCACGTCCTCGGTGCCGGTGTTGCGGTAGGTGAGGGTCCGTTCGGCGACCGGGTCCGAGGGGCTGTGCGGCCAGTCGTAGGCGGCGACCGGCACGGAGCCGGTGGCCTCGATCCGGGTGTCGACCGCGGCCTTCACATCGAGCCGGCCGGTGCCCTGCTCGTACGGGGTGTGGTCGGGCAGCAGCTTCGACGAGGTCATCAGCGCGTCCTTGAGGCGCTGTCCGGACCAGTCGGGGTGGCGCTGCTTGAGGATGGCGGCGGCGCCGGCGACGTGCGGGGTCGCCATCGACGTACCGGACATCGACTGGTACATGCCCTCGATGCCGGGGACCGACTGCGAGGCGGCGGCGTTGATGTCGACGCCGGGGGCGGAGAGGTCCGGCTTGAGGCCGTAGGAACGGACCAGCGGGCCCATGGAGGAGAAGTCGGCCCGGCCGTCCTGCTTGTCGACGGCGGCGACGGTCAGCGCCCGGTCGGCGGAGCCGGGCGAGCCGATGGTGCCGGCGCCGTAGGCGTTGCCGGCGGCGACGACGAAGAGCGGGCCCCCGTCCGCGGAGAGGGTGTTGACGGCCTGGGCCATCGGATCGGTGCCGTCGTCGGGGACGTCCGAGCCGAGGCTCATGGAGACGACGTCGGCGCCCTCGGCCTTCGCCCACTCCATCGCCTCGATGATGCCCGAGTCGGCGCCCGACCCCTCGTCGCTCAGCACCTTGCCGATGAGCAGTCCGGCGGCCGGGGCCACGCCCTTGTTGACGCCCTCGGAGGCGGCGCCCGAGCCCGCGACGGTGGAGGCGACGTGCGTGCCGTGGCCGTGCTTGTCGTCGACCTCCTCGCCGGGGACGAAGCTCTTCGTCTCCAGGATGCGGTCCTTGACGTCCGGGTGGTCGGCGTCGATGCCGGTGTCCAGGACGGCGACCTTGACGCCCTTGCCGTCGTAGCCCTCGGCCCATGCCTGCGGGGCGTTGATCTGCGGGACGGAGTCCTTCAGCGCCGCCTCGACACGGCCGTCGAGCCAGAGCTTGGCGATGCCGTTGTCCAGCGAACGGGCCTTCGGGGTGGCCGCGATGTCGTCCCAGAAGGTGCGGACGGTGTCCTTGCCGGCCTTCAGGGCGGCGCCGTGGATGGAGGCGAGCGTCCGCACGGTCCGGCTGCCGCGCGGGGCGGCGGGCAGCGCGCGGGCCTTGCCCGCCGGGTAGGTGGCGATCAGGGGTATGCCGCCGCTGTGCGCGTCGTCGTAGCCCATCTTCGCGAGGGCGGTGATGTTGAAGAGGCGGCGGTCCAGCCGGCCGGCGGCGATCAGTCCGGCGGCCTCGTCGGGCAGGACGTACAGCTCGTCCCCGGCCTGCTGGACGTGGACCCCGCCCGGCGCGCCGTCCGGGCGGTCCACGGTGACGGTGTCCTGCCGGCCGGCCCCGTCGGAGACGTGCACCACGTCGCCGGTGACCAGGGTGATGTCGTACGTGCGCACCTCGGCGGCGGCCCGGCCGGGAGCGGCGGCCGGTCCGGTGGCCGCGGTGGCGGTGCCGGTGACGGGGAGCAGCGCCCCACTCGTCAGGGCGACCGCGGTCGCGGTCAGAAGGGCGCGGCGCCGGGCGGGGACGGGTCTCGCCCGGCCGCCGGCTGTGGAGGGTGTGGAAGTCATGCTGCTGATCTACCGGTTGCCGCACCGGTTCGTCAGTGCCCGCGGCTGGCGGAAAACCGCCGCGGCGGACAACCGCCTGTTCCGGAAGGTCCCGGACGCGGTCTCAAGCGGCGGAGCCGAGCCGTCCGGCGGGGGCCGGGTCGGGGTGGATCGGGGTGTGCGCGCCGGTGAGCGGGCGTCCGCTGCCGCCGCGCCGCTCGGCGACGATCTCGGCGGCGATGGACAGGGCGGTCTCCTCGGGGGTCCGGGCGCCGAGGTCGAGGCCGATCGGTGAGTGGAGGCGGGCGAGTTCCGCTTCCGTCACCCCGGCTCGGCGCAGCCGGTCCTCGCGGTCGAGATGGGTGCGGCGCGAGCCCATCGCGCCGATGTAGGCGACCGGCATCCTGAGCGCGGTCTCCAGCAGCGGGATGTCGAACTTGGCGTCGTGGGTGAGGACGCAGAGCACGGTGCGCGCGTCCACCCCGGTCGCGGCGAGAAAGCGGTGCGGCCAGGCGACGACGAGTTCGTCGGCCTCCGGGAAGCGGGCCCGGGTCGCGAAGACGGGCCGGGCGTCGCACACCGTGACGTGGTAGCCGAGGAACTTCCCGGCCCGCACCAGGGCGGCGGCGAAGTCGATGGCCCCGAACACGATCATCCGGGGCGGCGGGACGCTGGACTCGACGAGCAGGGTGAGCGGCCGGCCGCAGCGGGAGCCGTCCGCGCCGATGGTGAGGGTGGCGGTGCGTCCGGCGTCGAGCAGGGCCCGGGTCTCGGCGGCGGCGGTGCGGTCCAGCTCCGGATGGCCGCCGAGACCGCCCTCCGCCCCGCCGTCCGGCCGGACGAGCAGCGGCCGGCCGAGCAGTTCGGCGGGGCCGTCGGTGATCCGGGCGAGGGCCGCCGCCTCCCCCCGCGCCGCGGCGGCGAAAGCGGCGGCGAACACCGGGCGGGCGGGGTCGTCCGCCCGTACCGGTGTCACCAGGATGTCGATGACGCCGCCGCAGGTCAGTCCCACGGCGAAGGCGTCCTCGTCGCTGTAGCCGAAGCGTTCGCGGACGGGGGTGCCGTCGTCGAGCGCCTGCCGGCACAGCTCGTAGACCGCGCCCTCCACGCAGCCGCCGGAGACCGAGCCGATCGCGGTGCCGTCGCGGTCGACGGCGAGCGCGGCCCCGGGCTGCCGGGGTGCGCTGCCGCCGACGGCGACGACGGTGGCCACGGCGAAGTCGCGGCCCTGCGCGGTCCATCGGTCGAGTTCCTCGGCGATGTCCAGCATCTCGGTCTCCTTGGCGGACGGTGGGGGAAGCGGCGTACGGGGAAGGTCAGCTGACGCCCAGCCAGCTCTCGATCGGGTGCAGGGCGAAGTAGACGACGAAGATCACCGTCAGTCCCCACATGAAGGCGCCGACCTCGCGGGCCCGGCCCTGGGCCGCCTTGATGGCGACGTACGAGATGACGCCGGCCGCGACCCCGGTGGTGATGGTGTACGTGAAGGGCATCAGGACCACGGTCAGGAAGACCGGGACGGCCACCGAGCGGTCGCTCCAGTCCACGTGCCGGGCGTTCTGCATCATCATGGCACCGATGACGACGAGGGCGGCGGAGGCCACCTCGGCCGGCACGATCGCGGTGAGCGGGGTGAAGAAGAGGCAGGCGGCGAAGAGGAGCCCGGTGACGGCGGAGGCCAGCCCGGTCCGGGCGCCCTCCCCGACGCCGGTGGCGGATTCGACGAAGACCGTCTGGCCGGAGCCGCCGGCGACGCCGCCGATCGCCCCGCCCGCGCCGTCGATGAACAGCGCCTTGGACAGGCCGGGCATGCGGCCCCGGTCGTCCGCGAGGCCCGCCTCCGTGCCGACCCCGATGATGGTGGCCATCGCGTCGAAGAAGCCGGCCAGCACCAGGGTGAAGACGATGAAGCCGACGGTCATCGCACCGACGTCGCCCCAGCCGCCGAACTCGACGTCGCCGAAGAGGGAGAAGTCCGGTGTGGAGACGGCCGATCCGCTCAGCTCGGGCGGGCCGCTGCTCCAGATCTTCGGGTCGACGTCGGCGGCCTTGTTGACGACGACGGCGACGACCGTGCCGACGACGATCCCGATGAGGATCGCGCCGGGGATGTTGCGGGCCTGGAGCATGAAAATGAGGAGCAGGGTCACCGCGAAGACGAGGACGGGCCAGCCGGCGAGTTCACCGGTCGGGCCGAGGGAGACCGGGGTGGCGGTGCCCTTGCCCACGAAGCCGGCCTTGTAGAGGCCGATGAGGGCGATGAACAGACCGATGCCCATGGTGATGCCGTGCTTGAGCGGCAGCGGGATCGCGTTCATGATCAGCTCGCGCAGGCCGGTGACCACCAGGAGGCAGATCACCACGCCGTACATCACGCACATGCCCATGGCCTGCGGCCAGGTCATCTCCGGGGCGACCTGCGAGGACAGCACGCCGGAGACGCTGAGCCCGGCGGCGAGCGCGAGCGGGACCTTGCCGACGAAGCCCATCAGCAGGGTGGTCGCGGCGGCGGCGAGCGCGGTGGCGGTGATCAGTCCGGGCTGGCTGAGAACGTTTCCGTCGACGTCCTTGCCGCCGAGGATGAGCGGGTTGAGCAGCAGGATGTATGCCATCGCCATGAAGGTGGTGACACCGCCGCGCACTTCGGTGGCGACGGTCGATCCGCGCTCGGATATGTGGAAGTACCGGTCGAGCCATGATCTTCCGGCGGGGACGCGCGAGCCGCGGCCCGCCTCCTTCGCGCCGGTCTTCGGTTCCACTGACTGCTGGGTCATGATGCCTGACTCCCAAGGTTCACAGGGGCACCCGCGATGACGAATCGATATGCGGGATTTGGGATGACTGCGCTGGCTGCACGACCCGGGGGACGGCCCGAGGCGAACGGTGCGACGTGGTGTCGAACGGGTACGGCCGGCGGCGGAACGCCGCCGCGGGACGGGTCCGGGGCCCGCGAGCGGTGCGGGGCCGGTGACTCCGGGCGGTGCGGCGGGGAGGGTGTGACGTTCCCTGGGCGCGCACCGCCCGGAGCGTGGTGGGGAGCTCCGGTCAGGTGCCGGTGAGGTGCTCCGGGCGGACCGGGGTCCGGTTGAGCTCCAGCCCCGTCGCGTTCCGGATCGCCGCGAGGACGGCCGGCGTGGACGACAGGGTGGGGGCCTCGCCGATGCCGCGCAGCCCGTACGGGGCGTGCTCGTCGGCGAGTTCGAGCACATCGACCGGGATGGTCGGGGTGTCGAGGATGGTGGGCAGGAGGTAGTCCGTGAAGGAGGGGTTGCGCACCTTCGCGGTCACCGGGTCGACGAGGATCTCCTCCATGACGGCGATGCCCATGCCCTGGAGGGTGCCGCCCTGGATCTGGCCGAGGACGGACAGCGGGTTGAGGGCCTTGCCGACGTCCTGGGCGCAGGCCAGTTCGATGACCTTGACCAGGCCGAGTTCGGTGTCGACCTCGACGACGGCGCGGTGGGCGGCGATGGAGTACTGGACGTGGCCGTTGCCCTGGCCGGTGCGCAGGTCGAAGGGCTCGGTGGGCCGGTGGCGCCACTCCAGCTCGATGTCGACCGCCTCGTCCTCCAGGACGTCGACGAGGTCGGCCAGCACCTCGCCGCCGTCGGTGACCACCTTGCCGCCCTCCAGGAGGAGTTCGGCGGTGGCCCAGGCCGGGTGGTAGGTGCCGAACTTGCGGCGTCCCATCTCCAGGACCCGTTCCCGGACGGCCTCGCAGGAGTTCTTCACGGCGCCGCCGGTGACGTAGGTCTGCCGGGAGGCGGACGTCGATCCGGCCGAGCCGACCCGGGTGTCGGCCGGGTGGATGGTGACCTGGGCGACGCCGAGTTCGGTCCGGGCGATCTGGGCGTGGACGGTGACGCCGCCCTGTCCGACCTCGGCCATGGCGGTGTGGACGGTCGCGACGGGTTCGCCGCCGACGACCTCCATGCGCACCCGGGCGGTGGAGTAGTCGTCGAAGCCCTCGGAGAAGCCGACGTTCTTCAGGCCGACCGCGTAGCCGACGCCCCGCACGACGCCCTCGCCGTGCGTGGTGTTGGAGAGTCCGCCGGGCAGGGCGCGTACGTCGGGGCCGGCGCCCGCGCTCTCCCACTGGCGCTCCGGCGGCAGCGGCCGGGCCTTGACCCGGCGGAGCAGTTCGGCGACCGGGGCGGGCGAGTCGACCCGCTGGCCGGTGGGCAGCAGGGAGCCCTGTTCCATGGCGTTGAGCTGCCGGAACTCGACCGGGTCCATGCCGAGGGCGGCGGCGACCTTGTCCATCTGCGCCTCGTAGGCGAAGCAGGCCTGGACCGCGCCGAAGCCGCGCATGGCGCCGCAGGGCGGGTTGTTGGTGTAGAGGGCGATCGCCTCGATGTCGACGTCCTCGACGACGTAGGGGCCGACGGAGAGCGAGGAGGCGTTGCCGACGACGGCCGGGGAGGCGGAGGCGTAGGCGCCGCCGTCCAGCACGATGCGGCACTTCATGTGGGTGAGCTTGCCGTCGCGGGTGGCGCCGTGCTCGTACCAGAGCGTGGCGGGGTGGCGGTGGACGTGCCCGAAGAAGGACTCGAAGCGGTTGTAGACGATCTTGACGGGTTTGCCGGTGCGCAGTGCGAGGAGGCAGGCGTGGATCTGCATCGACAGGTCCTCGCGGCCGCCGAAGGCGCCGCCGACGCCGGAGAGCGTCATGCGGACCTTGTCCTCGGGCAGGCCGAGGACGGGGGCGATCTGGCGCAGGTCGGAGTGGAGCCACTGGGTGGCGACGTAGAGGTCGACGCCGCCGTCCTCGGCGGGGACCGCGAGGCCGGACTCGGGGCCGAGGAATGCCTGGTCCTGCATGCCGAAGACGTACTCGCCGCTGATCACCACGTCGGCGCGGGCCTTCGCGGCCTCGGCGTCGCCGCGGACGATGGGCTGGCGGTGGACGATGTTGGGGTGCGGTACGTGCCCGATGTGGTGGTCGTCGCGGTTCTCGTGGATGAGGGGCGCGCCGGGCGCGGTCGCGGAGGCCTCGTCGGTGACGACCGGCAGTTCGCGGTAGTCGACGCGGATCTTCGCGGCGGCGCGGCGGGCCGTCTCCGGGTGGTCGGCGGCGACCAGCGCGACCGGTTCGCCGTGGTGGCGGACCCGGCCGTGGGCGAGGACGGGGGTGTCCTGGATCTCCAGACCGTAGTTCTTCACCTCGGCCGGCAGGTCGTCGTAGGTGAGCACGGCGTAGACGCCGGAGGTGGCGAGCGCCTCGGAGACGTCGATGGAGCGGATCTCGGCGTGCGCGACGGTGGAGCGCAGCGTGTGGCCCCAGAGCATGTCCTCGTGCCACATGTCGGAGGAGTACGCGAACTCCCCGGTGACCTTCAGGATGCCGTCGGGGCGCAGCGTGGACTCGCCGATGCCGCCCTTGGTGGGGGTGCTCTGGTTGATGTGGGTGGGGGTTCCGGTGACGCCCATCGTCTAGACCGCCTCTTCCGCGCGGGCGGCCGCGAGGCGGACCGCGTCGAGGATCTTCTCGTAGCCGGTGCAGCGGCAGAGGTTGCCGGAGAGCGCCTCGCGGATGTCCGCGTCGGAGGGCTCCGCGTTGCGTTCCAGCAGTTCGTCCGCGGCGACCAGCAGTCCGGGGGTGCAGAAGCCGCACTGGACGGCGCCCGCGTCGATGAATGCCTGCTGGATCGGGGAGAGCGGGCCGGTGTCGCGGGTCTCCTCGGCGGTGGGCCGGGCCTTCCAGCGCTGCGCGGTGTCGACGGTGACGCCGCAGGCGCCGGAGGCGCAGCCGGTGCCGGGGTGGGCCTCGGCGCGGTGGGCGGCGAAGTCGGCCAGTCCCTCGACGGTGACGACGTCGCGGCCCTCGACCTGGCCGGCGGCGACCAGGCAGGAGCAGACGGGCACCCCGTCGAGGCGGACCGTGCAGGAGCCGCACTCGCCCTGTTCGCAGGCGTTCTTGGAGCCGGGCAGGCCCATCCGCTCGCGCAGGACGTAGAGCAGGGACTCGCCCTCCCAGACGTCGTCGGCCTCGTGCGGGCGGCCGTTGACCGTGAAATTGACGCGCATGATCAGGCGGCTCCTTCGGTGCTGCGGCCGTTGCCGCGGTACGACTCCCAGGTCCAGCCGAGGGTCCGGCGGGCCATGATCCCGACGGCGTGGCGGCGGTAGCTCGCGGTGCCGCGCACGTCGTCGATCGGGTTGCAGGCGCCTGCGGCGAGCTGGGCGAACCGGGTGGCGACGGAGGGGGTGATGACCGCCCGGCTGTCCCAGAATCCGCCCTCCTCCAGGGCGGCGTTCAGGAATTCCTCGGCCTCCTTCGCCCTGACGGGGGTCGGGGCGGCGGAGCCGATGCCGGTGCGGACGGTGCGGGTCTCCGGGTGCAGGGCGATGCCGAAGGCGCAGACGGCGATGACCATCGCGTTGCGGGTGCCGACCTTGGAGTACTGCTGCGGCCCGTCGGCCTTCTTGATGTGGACGGCCCGGATCAGTTCGTCGGGCTCCAGGGCGTTGCGCTTGACGCCGGTGTAGAAGGCGTCGATGGGGATCATCCGGGTGCCCCGGACGGACGCGGCCTCGACCTCGGCGCCGGCGGCGAGCAGGGCGGGGTGGGCGTCGCCGGCGGGCGAGGCGGTGCCCAGGTTGCCGCCGACGCCGCCCCGGTTGCGGATCTGCGGCGAGGCGACGGTGTGCGAGGCGAGTGCCAGTCCGGGCAGCTCGGTCCGCAGGTGGTCCATGATGCTGCTGTACGGCACCGAGGCGCCCAGGCGTACGCTCTCCGGGCCCACCTCCCACTCGGTCAGCTCACCGATGCGGTTCAGGTCGAGCAGCTGCTCGGGCCGTCGGTGGTCGAAGTTGATCTCGACCATCACATCGGTGCCGCCCGCGATGGGTACAGCCGTCGGGTGCTCGGCCTTGGCGGCGAGCGCCTCCTCCCAGCTGGCGGGGCGAAGGAAGTCCATGAGTGGCTCTCTTCTCGATCGGTCGTTCGCTGGGGCTGGGGGACGGCCGGCCCGGTTCCTGTTCATGTCTTGTTCACGCGGTGTGCGGCCCAGTACACAAGCCCTGCTCCACCTGGTGCAGTCACCGAAACCATGAAGGAGTTGGCTGGTCTCCGCCCGCGTCTTGTAGATTCGAACGAATGGCGGGGACTCGTTACCTCGCGGCAATACCCAGTTCTTCCCCGCACGAACGAAAGAGAACGGCGACGAGATGCGGCTGCGCGCCCTGCTGGAGACGGATGCCCTCGGCCTGCGGCTGCTCGGCGGCGAGGACGAGCTGGACCGTTCGGTCCGCGGTGTGATGACCACGGATCTGCGCGATCCGAGCCGCTACCTCACGGGCGGCGAGCTGGTGCTGACCGGGCTGGCCTGGCGCCGGGACGCCGGGGACGCGGAGCCCTTCGTACGGATCCTGACGGCGGCCGGGGTGGCCGGTCTGGCGGCGGGCGAGGCGGAGCTGGGCGACATCCCGGAGGATCTGGTCGAGGCGTGTCGCCGGCACCGGCTTCCGCTCTTCGCGGTCCATGAGACGGTTGCGTTCGCAACGATCACCGAGCATGTGGTGCGGCAGGTGTCGGGCGAGCGCGCCGGGGACCTGGCGGCGGTCGTGGACCGGCACCGCCGGCTGATGACGTCGGGCCCGGCGGGCGGCGGCCCGGAGGCGGTCCTCGATCTGCTCGGCTCCGATCTCGACCTGCGGGCCTGGGTGCTCTCGCCCACGGGGCGGAGGATCGCGGGCGCGGGCGCGCCGCTGCCCGCCCCGGTCGGCGCGGAGCTGGCGGGGGCGCATCTGGCCGCGGTGCGCTCGGGCCGCCGCGCCCCGCACCGGGCCGTGAGCGGCGGGGCGACGTACGCGCTGTTCCCGATCCGGAACGCCGGCCGGGGGGCCGCTCCGGCCTCCCGGGACGTCCGGGAGTCGGTCCTGTCGGACTGGCTGCTGGCCGTGAAGGCCGACGCGGCCGACTGGCCGGCCGCCCGGCTCGATCTGCTCCAGGGCGTCACGCAGCTGATCGCGGTGGAGCGGGAGCGGCGGGACGCCGCCCGGACCGTGCGCCGCCGGCTGGCCCAGGAGGTCCTCGAGCTGGTCCAGGCGGGCGCGCCGCCCGCCGAGATCGCCGCCCGGCTGAGGGTCGCCGCCCCGGTGCTGCTGCCGGGGCTCGGCGCCGCGCCGCACTGGCAGGTGGTCGTGGCCCGGGTGGAGTGGGACGAGCGCGGGGCGCCCGGCGGCTCCGGTTCCGGGATCGCGGGCGGCCCGGCCGCGCAGGCCCTGCTGGAGGAGATCCTCATCGACCCGGCGGTCTCGGGCCCCGATTCCGCCGACCGGATCGCCGTCGCGCATACGGGTGACGAGGCGGTCGCCCTCGTCCCGCTGCCGGCCGCCTCGGCGCCGGACGCGGAGGGGTCCGTGGCCGGGGAGGACCCGGAGGACCCCGCGCTGCACGCCGACACGCTGCTGGACGCGGTGCGGGCGCCGCTCGCCGCGGGGCTGGCGGACGACGGCCGGCTGACCCTGGGCGTCAGCGCCCCGGTGCACTCGCCGGAGGGGCTGCGCGGCGCCCTGGAGGAGGCCCGGCACGCCCGCCGGGTGGCGGCGGCCCGGCCGGGGCGGGTCTGCGCGGCCGGCCACCACGAGCTGGCCTCGCACGTCCTGCTGCTGCCGTTCGTCCCCGACGACGTGCGGCGTGCGTTCACCGCACGTCTGCTCGACCCGCTGCGCGACTACGACCGGCGCCACCGCGCGGAGCTGATCCCGACGCTGGAGGCGTTCCTGGACTGCGACGGATCGTGGACCCGCTGCGCGTCCCGGCTGCACCTGCACGTCAACACGTTGCGCTACCGGGTCGGGCGAATCGAGCAGTTGACGGGTCGTGACCTTTCGCGGCTGGAGGACAAGCTCGATTTCTTCCTCGCCCTGCGCATGAGCTGAGGCCCCGGGCCCGCGCCGGGTCCCGCTCACACCCGGTCGATTGTGAAAAGTTTCACCTATCCTTGACTCGACCTCTTGGCCCGGCGTGCCAATCCGTGCTGTGATGCGGCCAGACTCCGAGTGTCCGCCCCCGCGGGGGTCCGGACGCTCTCCACAGCTCGATGGCGCGCTCGGGGAGGGCAATGTGGCGCATACCGCCATGTCTGGTTCCGGAACGACAGCAGATGACGATCCGCCGCTCCAGACAGCGGTATGGCGGTTGCGGTCGCGCGCCTGTTGGACGGACGCCGCCGCCCTGCTCGCCCACGACGCCGCCACCGACCCGGCAGCGGCCCTCCAGCGCACGTCGCTGCTGACCGAGCGCTGCCTGTACACCGGGCAGGGCTGGACCGAGGCCGAGGACGCGCTGCGCACCGCCGAGGCCATGGCCCACGACGACGCCGAACGCGGGGCGGCGGCCTGCGAACGCGGTCATCTGGCGTACGCCTCCACGCTCCTCGGGGTGCGCGACCGCGCGGACGAGGCCCGGGTGGCGCTCGGCCGGGCCGCAGCCCTGCTCTCCCCCTCCGCTCCCGCCCGTCCGCTGCTGGACTTCCGCCGGGGGCTGATCGCCCAGAACATCGCCGATTCGCCGCAGGCCGCCCGCGCCGCGTACCGCAGGGCGCACGCCGGGGCGACCGCCCAGGGCGACGCGCTGCTGCTCTCCTCCACATGGCGCCATCTGGCTCTGATCGCCCTGCGCGAGGGCGAGTTGGCGGAGGCCCGGCACGGCTTCGCGGAGTCGTTGCGGATAAGGGAGGAGCTGGGCTATCTGGTCGGTACGGCCCCGGCCCTCATCGCCATGGCCGACGCGGAGCCCGAACCGGAGGAGGCGGCCCGGCTGCGCGCCGAGGCGGGGCGGCTGTTCCGGCTGCTGGGCGGCGTGCCGACCTGGCTGGCCCCGCATCTGGACCCCCCGGACCCGGCGACGGCCGAGGCGAACTGAGTCCGCCCGGGGCCGCCGGCCGGGCGGCGGCCCGGCCGGGTCAGCGGTCGGCGCCCGCGAAGTGCTCCCGCACCAGCGACTGCACCACGGCCACGTCCTGGGCGATCAGCGCGTCCAGGAGGGCGGTGTGCTCGGCGGCGTCGGCGAGCAGATCGGCGCGGCGGGTGGTGGGGTTGCCCTCCAGCGGCCACTGGGAGCGGCGGTGCAGATCGTCGGCGACCATGACCAGCTGGGTGTTCCCGGCCAGGGCGAGCACCGCCCCGTGGAAGGCGCGGTCGGCCTCCGCGTAGCTCGCGCGGTCCCCGACGGCCGCGGCGGCGACCGTGGCATCGGCCAGCGGGCGCAGCGCGCACCAGGCGGCCGGGGGCACGGTGCGGGCGAGCCGCAGCATCACGGGCACCTCGATCAGGGCGCGCACCTCGGCCAGCTCCGCCAGCTCCCCCGGCCCGCGCTCGGCGACCCGGAAGCCCCGGTTCGGCACGACCTCGACGGCCCCCTCGACGGCGAGCTGCTGCATGGCCTCGCGCACGGGGGTGGCGGAGACGCCGAAGCGGGCGCCGAGCGCCGGGGCGGAGTAGACCTGGCCGGGGACCAGCTCGCCGTCGACGAGGGCGGCCCGCAGCGCGTCCAGGATCTGGCCGCGCACGGAGTGCCGGCGCACCGCGGCCGGGGGGTCGGGCGGCTCGCCGTGGGTGTGCTCGCCCCGGGCCTGTTCGGGCACCCGGACGGACGAGGACGCGGTCATGGGGGCGGGGGACGCGTACGGCGTCCACGCGTCCTCACGCGCTCTGCCCTGCTCCACGGGTACCTCCCTCGGCCTTCACGGGCACGGCTCGCGCACACCGGGCCCCTTGTGCACGATAGGCGCAAGGGCCCGGAGTTCACACATCCATCGCGTCGGGTAAGGTAAGGCTTACCTGCAAACGATCGCGATTCGGTGGTCCCTGCATGACCCTTCCCACGCTTGCCCCCGGTTCGACGGCCTCGGCGGTGACGGACGCGTACGCGCGGCTGGCCGAGGTCTTTCCGGGGCTGCGCGCCGAGGCCCTGCCGGCCGGCGCCCCCTTTCCCGACGGCGCCGGATGGGTGGGGGCGCACGAGCTCGCGGCCGGGGGCGACGCGCTCGACGCCTTCCTCGTCTGGGACGACGAACAGGTGATGCGGGACTACGGGGAGCGGGCCCGGCCGGACGTGGTGGCCGGATTCGGACTGCACCGGTACGCGTGGCCGGCCTGTCTGCTGGTGACGGTGCCGTGGTTCCTGCACCGCCGGGTGCCGAGGATCCCCGTCGAGGACGTGGCCTTCCAGCGGGCGCTGGGCCATCTGGCCGTCCGTGTCACGGAGTTCGCCTGCCTGTCGGACGATCCGGCGGCCGGGCTGCCGGGCGCCCGGGTGGTGGCCGACGAGGCCGCGCTGCGCGCCGAGGTCCTGTCGGCCGTGGCCGAGCACCTGGATCCGGTGCTCGAAGGGTTCCGGTCGCGGATGCGGCGCGGGCGCCGGGCGCTGTGGGGCATGGCGACGGACGAGGTCGTCGAGGGGCTCTGGTACATCGGCGCCCTGCTCGGCGAGGAGTCGCGCGCGATGGCCGAGCTGGAGGCGCTGCTGCCGGGCACCGCGAAGCCGTACGTCGGCACGCCGGGCTTCCGTGAACTGACCGGACCCGGCGGGGAGTCGCTGCCGACCCGGGACCGGGCGAGCTGCTGCATGTTCTACACGCTGCGGCCCGAGGACACCTGTGTCACCTGTCCGCGCACCTGTGACGCGGAACGGGTCCGCAGGCTGATGCCGGCCCGCTGATCGCACCGCTCTCCGGGGTGGCGCGATTCGAACTCAACTCGCTTTCTCCGCACGGGCATTCGACCAGATCGTGAATATCCCACGACTCCGCCACCCCATTGGCGTTCTCTTGCACCGAAACCGCCTGGAAGCGTGGAATTCCCCGGCACGATGGCGTCCGAAACGCTGACGTGACACAAGGGACCGCGCATGAGACTGACCGACATATCGCTTGACTGGCTGCTGCCGGCCGTCGTGCTGCTGGCGGGAGTCATGGCGGCGGCGACGGTGGTCGCGCGCGGCAAGCGCGCCTCTGACACATCCGCCGCCGACGACTCGTGGGAGCGCAGCGAGGAACGGCGCAGACGCAAGGAGGCGCTGTTCGCCACCGCCTCCTACGTCCTGCTGTTCTGCTGTGCCGCGGTCGCCGCGGCACTCTCCTTCCACGGCCTCGTCGGCTTCGGCCGGCAAAACCTCAGCCTCTCCGGGGGCTGGGAGTACCTGGTGCCCTTCGGGCTCGACGGGGCCGCCATGTTCTGCTCGGTGCTCGCCGTGCGCGAGGCCAGCCACGGTGACGCGGCCCTGGGCTCGCGCCTGCTGGTGTGGACCTTCGCCGGGGCGGCGGCCTGGTTCAACTGGGTGCACGCGCCGCGCGGTCTGAGTCACGCCGGCGCCCCGCAGTTCTTCGCGGGGATGTCGCTCTCGGCGGCGGTGCTGTTCGACCGCGCGCTGAAGCAGACGCGTCGCGCGGCGCTGCGCGAGCAGGGCCTGGTGCCCCGCCCGCTGCCGCAGATCCGTATCGTCCGCTGGCTGCGTGCTCCCCGGGAGACCTACGGCGCCTGGTCGCTGATGCTCCTCGAGGGCGTCCGCACCCTGGACGAGGCGGTCGACGAGGTGCGCGAGGACCGCAGGGAGAAAGAGCAGAACCGTCTCCGCAGACGGGACCAGGAGAAGCTGGACCGGGCGCACATCAAGGCCCTGAACCGGCAGAACCGCGCCTGGACCCGCATCGGCCGCGCCCCCGCCCCGGTGGATGTGCAGGCCATCGCCCCGGCGGCGCCCTCCGCGCAGTCCGTCGCGGAGCCCGCCATATCGGAAGCCGGTCAGCTCCCGCTGAGGCCCCGGCCGTCCCTGCAGGCCGTGAACGGCCCGCAGTCACGGGACATGCCGGAGCTGAGCGGGAGTGATCCCCGGACGGTGGACCTCACCGCCGAGGACGACACCCAGGCCCTGCCCCGGCTCGACTCGCTGGAGCGGAAGCTGAAGGACCTGGAGCAGCAGTTCGGCTGAACCACCGGTCCGGACTCCGTCCGGCGGAAACGGCCCTGACGGTCCCGTGGACCGTCAGGGCCGTTCGCCGTCCAGTTCGAACCAGACGACCTTGCCGGGACCACGGGTGCTGACGCCCCAGGAGTCCGCGAGACTCTCCACCAGGACCAGGCCCCGCCCGTGCGTACCGTCGTCGGCGTCCGGTACGTGCGATTCGGGCATCCCGGGGACGAAGTCCCGGACCTCCACACGGAGTCTGCGCGGTGCCACACTGACGGCGACGACCGCTCCCTCGTCCGTGTGGACGAGCGCGTTGGTGACCAGCTCGCTCAGCAGCAGCTCGGCCACCTGAGCGGGCTCCTCCTTCCAGCGATATCGCAGTAATTCCCTTACGGCTCCGCGCACTTCGGCCACGGCCGCCAAATCGGCACGGCCGACTCTGCGATGCAATCGGGCCAATTCCTGACGCTCCATCGTCTCCCCCGCCCACACAGCGAATCGTCCCCCTCCGCTCGGTCTTCCTCACGCCATGCATGCCCCGCCTACGCGCTGTCACGCGTCCGCGTTCATCAATCCGTGCGAAACCTCCCCCATCTGTTCCGCTCGGACACACCCATGACCGAGGCTGTCCCCCGTTCCGGTTAACTTCCGGGAAATTCACTCGACTTGGCGTTGACGGAGCGGCATCTACGCGCGTCATCATGGTGGGCATGCGCATCCCCCCACGGATCACCACGCTCGGCGGCGCGGCCGCCCTTCTGTCCGCCCTCCTCGTCGGCGGCCCGGTCACGACGACCGCGACCGCCTCCCCCACCCCGACCCCCGTCTCCGTCGCCTCCCTCGCCTCGGTCGGCAGCATCTGCTCCTCGGACCTGCCCTCCCAGGCGCACGACACGCTCGACCTCATCGAGGCGGGCGGCCCGTTCCCCTACTCCCAGGACGGCACGGTCTTCCAGAACCGCGAAGGCGTCCTGCCCGGCCGGAGCACCGGCTACTACCACGAGTACACCGTGATCACCCCCGGCTCCCCGACCCGGGGCGCCCGGCGCATCGTCACGGGTGAGGCGTACGAGGAGGACTACTACACCTCGGACCACTACGCGACCTTCGACCTCGTCGACTTCGACTGCTGAGGCCGCTTCCCCCCATCCGTGCCGCAGCCCGACCCCCCACCTGCGGCACGGACCTCAGGGCCACGGGTGCGCGACCGCACCCGTGGCCCGTGGCCCGTCTCCGCACCGGGATCAGTACCGGGTCGCCACCTTCACGTCGGCGAAGTCCCGGACGGCGTACAGACTGATGTAGTGGGCGCCCGCCGCCGGGCGGTCGATCGTCAGCGTGTGGGAGGTCCCGGCGCCGGTGGCGCGGGCCGTGTACGAACCGGTGGTGGCCCAGCCCTTCGCGCTGTAGTAGAGATCGGCGTCGCCCGTGCCGCCACTGGTGGTGACGGTGAGCCGCTCGGTGCCCGCGGGCACGTACAGGTACAGGTAGGAGTAGTTGCCCTCGGTGGCCCGCTGTCCGCTGCGGGCGCAGTTCTCACCCAGTTCACGCCCGTCGCTCGCGGTGCACTCCGCGGTCGGGTCCGGGCCGGGTCCGGTGCCCTCCCCGCAGGTGCCGGCGGCGCAGGCCGTGAGCCAGGTGTTCCAGTCGGCGTCGTAGCGGCTGCCTATGGTCGAGGTGAGCAGGGTGCGCGCCCCGGCCCAGTCACCGGCGCGGTAGCGGGCCAGCAGGGCGTCGACGTCGGCGCGGTGCGACTGGAGCATGTACCGCACGGCCAGATAGCCCCAGTTGTAGACGCGCGTCTGGTCGGCGTTCTCGTAGGTGGTGTCGAACAGGGTCCGCAGGGTGTAGGTGTGCTCCGCCGCGCGGGCGACGGCGTCGTCGTAGGTGACGCCCCGGTAGGAGTAGGAGACGTACTCCGCGAAGCCCTCGACCCACCAGATGGTCGGTGTGGTGATGTTGTCCTCGAAGTCGCCGGCCATGTCGAACCGGCCGTCCAGGTAGTGCGTGTACTCGTGGTTGAGGTTCCAGATCTGGAAGTCGGGCCGGGTCCACTCGGCCTCGTAGGCGATGAACCGGGGCTGGTTGCCGGCCGCCGAGGGATCGCCCTCCAGGTACATCCCGCCGTTGTTGGTGTCGATCCCGTAGATCGCTCCGGCGTAGGTCTGGTAGTCGGTGCTGGAATCGAAGACGATCACCTCGATGGTGCTGTTGAGGTCCCCGGCGACGGGCCCGCTGTCCCTCGCGATGCCGTGGAAGTAGGCGTCCTGGCCCTTGAGGCTGGTGCACGCCGTGGTGAGGTCGGCCGACGACATCTGCTGCGCGAGGATGCGGATGCTGTTACCGCACGTGTACGAGACCGGCAGGACGGCCGACTTCAGCCGGGCGGCCAGGTCGCAGGTGCCGTACGCGGCACAGTCCGCCCGGTCGTAGTAGTCGGTCATCTCGGCGAGTCCGACCCAGAGCGGCGCGGTCGGCCCGGTGATCGAGGTGCGGCCGAGGAGGTCGATGACGAGCGGGCGGGCCTTGGGGCGCAGGGACGCCTCCTGGAGGAAGCGGCCGAGCTCCCGTCCGGCGTTGGAGGTCAGGTACGAGCGGTCCGTGCCGAGCAGGGCGAGGTGGTCGCGGGCGAATCCGGCGAGCGCGTCGAGCAGACTCGGGTCGGCCTCGACGGCGCTGATGAACTCGGGGAGCTGGTGGCCCCGGAAGGTCACGGTGTAGACGCTGTTGACGGCGTTGAGCATGTACCAGGAGCTGTCGTACGCGCTGGTGTAGTCGGCGAGCAGCCGTTTGACGACGTACAGGTAGCGGGCGTTCTGTTCCGCGCTGTCGATGAGGACGACCGCCTCGGACAGGGTCTCACCGTTGGCGTCGGTGACGTCGCGGGAGTGCGCGGAGGCGAAGAAGGCGTCCAGCGCGCCCCGGATCGCGGTGCGCAGGGCCGGTCCGTAGCCGCCGACCGTTCCGGGGTCGTAGTACTGCACGTAGTAGCCCGCCCGGAGGTAGAGCACCAGTTGGGGCATTCCGGTGCTGCTGTCGCCGGGGTAGGCGGCCGATCCGTCGCGCATGGCGTCGGCGACGGCCACCATCTGGGCCTCGCGGAAGGCGAGGTAGCCGTCGTTCCCCTTGACCGAGAACAGCGTGTTGACGCAGTCGGTCGTCGAGGAGCGGATCTGCTGGACGAGCGCGCTGCCCGTGCGGCTGGTGAAGTCGGCGACGGAGCACGCGGCGGCCGGGGCTGTTCCGGCGGCCTTCGCCCCGGTGCGGGCCTCGGCCCCCATCGAGGGGGCCGGGTGGCTCGGCTCGGCGTCGTCCGGGGCGTCGTAGTCGCGGCGCAGGGCGTCCTTGGACGCGGCGAGCGGCGGGCGGTCGGCGGGGCTCGCGGTGTCTGCGGCCAGATGGCCGGCGTCCCGGACGGGGGCTCCGGCGGAGCGTGCGGCGGGGCCGCCTGCCTCGGGTGCTCCGGCGCCGGCCCGCGCCGAGACCGGGGACGCCGGCCGGGGCTCGGCGGCCCCGGCCGGGGCCACGAGCAGTCCGATGCCCAGGCATGCGGCCAGGGCCGCGGTGGAGAGTGCGGTGAATCTCTGTCGAACCGTTCGGTTCCTCACGTGCCGCCTCCCAGCGGTGTGGTGCCGTGCGACGCGTCGCACGGCGAGTGGGGGATGGCGCGCGGTCGGAGCCGTGCCGGAGGAGCACGGCCCTCGGGGCCCGGAAGCCCGGACCCGGAGGCGTCCTGACATGCACACGACCTCGACTGCGGCCGTCAGTACAATGGCACATGTCACATGTTCTTAGGAAGCGGCCGTGCGCACCTTTGTGAACCCCACGACTCACGCGGGATACAGGGGAGTTGCTACTGCCGGAGGTCAGGCCCGGCCGGCCGCCGCGCCTTCGGAGACCGTGGCGGCGGGAGCGTCCGGCGTGCCGTCGGCCCACAGGGAGCGGACGTGAGACATATGGGCGAGCATGCATGCCTCGGCGCCCTCGGCGTCGCCCGAGACGACGAGGTCCAGCAGCTGGACGTGCTCCTGCGCGGAGGCGACCAGCTGTCCCGACTCGGCCAGCCGGTTCAGCCCGAACAGCCGGGAGCGCTTGCGCAGTTCACCGACCTCCTCGACCAGGCGGCGGTTCCCGGCGAGGGCGAGCAGGGCGAGGTGGAAGCGGCGGTCGGCGTCGAGATAGGCCAGGATGTCGTGGCGGCGGGCCGCCGCCACGATCTCCTCGGCGGCGGGCCGCAGCGCCTCCAGCTCCCGGGTGAGCCCCATCCGCGCGATCCGGCCCACGGTGGGCACCTCGATCAGCGCGCGCAGTTCGGTGAAGTCGTCCAGGTCCTGTTCGGTCAGCTCGGTGATGCGGAAGCCCTTGTTGCGGACGGCCTCGACCAGTCCCTCACGGGCCAGGTCGAGCATCGCCTCGCGCACGGGTGTCGCGGAGACCCCGAACTCGGCGGCGAGCGCGGGGGCCGAGTAGACCGTCCCGGGCTCCAGTTCGCCGGAGATGAGCGCCGCCCGCAGCGCGTGCGCCACCTGGTCACGCAGATGTTCCCGCGCCGAGAGCGCGTTGAGCGACGTCAGGCGGGCCATGTCTGTTCCTCCGGGGCCGTGCGGAGCCCAAGAATACAATGTGACGTTGCCCGCCACCCCGGCCCCGGCTCACAGCAGGAACCCTTCCGGGAACGGATCGGACGGGTCGAGGAAGTACTGCGCGGTGCCGGTGATCCAGGCCCGCCCCGTCACGGTGGGCACGACCGCAGGAAGCGTGCCCACGGTGGTCTCCGCGACGAGCCTCCCGGTGAACTCCGTACCGATGAAGGACTCGTTGACGAAGTCGGCACCCAGCGCCAGTTCGCCCCGGGCGTGCAACTGCGCCATCCGGGCGGAGGTGCCGGTGCCGCACGGGGAGCGGTCGAACCAGCCGGGGTGGATCGCCATGGCGTGCCGGGAGCGGACGGCGTCCGAGCCCGGGGCGATCAGCTGCACGTGCTTGAGCCCGTGGATGGCGGGATCGAGCGGATGGACCGGCCGGTCCTCCGCGTTGACCGCGTCCATGAGGGCGAGCCCCGCCGCCAGCAGCTCGTCCTTGTGCGAGCGGTCGAACGGCAGCCCCAGGTCCTCCAGCCGGACCATCGCGTAGAAGTTGCCCCCGTACGCGAGGTCGTAGGGCACCGTGCCGTGGCCGGGGACCTTCGCGGTGAGCCCGAGACCGGCGCTGAAGGCGGGGACGTTGGTGAGCGTGACATGACGGGCGGCGCCGTCCTCGACCCGGACGTCGGCCGTCACCAGCCCGGCGGGGGTGTCGAGCCGGACCCGGGTGACGGGTTCGGTGACCTCCACCAGACCGGTCTCCACCAGGACGGTGGCCACCCCGATGGTGCCGTGCCCGCACATGGGCAGACAGCCGGAGACCTCCATGAACAGCACCCCGACATCGGCGTCGGGCCGGGTCGGCGGCTGGAGGACCGCGCCGCTCATGGCGGAGTGGCCGCGCGGTTCGTACATCAGCAGGGTCCGCACCGCGTCCCGGTGCTCCATGAAGTACGCGCGGCGCTCGGCCATCGTGGCGCCGGGCAGGGTCCCGACGCCGCCGGTGATCACCCGGGTCGGCATGCCCTCGGTGTGCGAGTCGACGGCGTGGAAGATGTGGCGGGTGCGCAAGGGTCCCCCTCGGCGGTCCGTACGGGCGGGTTCAGTGCAGGCCCTCGGCGAGGGCCTTCTCGGTGGCGGCGCGCACGGCGGCCAGGGCGTCCGCGCCGAGCGGCAGCCGAGGTGGCCGGGTGGGGCCCCCGTGGCGTCCGACGAGGTCCATCGACGCCTTGATGGCCTGGACGAACTCCGGTTTCGAGTCCCAGCGCAGCAGTGGGTGCAGCGTGCGGTAGAGCGGCAGGGCGGTCACCAGGTCCCCGGCGACGGCCGCGCGGTACAGCGCGGCGCACGAGGCCGGCAGCATGTTGGGACAGCCGGCGATCCAGCCGGCGGCGCCGGCCACGGCGAGCTCCAGCAGGACGTCGTCGGCCCCGGCCAGCAGATCCAGTCCGGGGGCCCGCTCGGCGATCTCGTAGGCCCGGCGGACATCGCCGCTGAACTCCTTCACCGCGACGACGGAGCCGTCCGCGTGGAGCCGGGCGAGCAGCCCCGGTGTCAGGTCCACCTTCGTGTCGAACGGGTTGTTGTAGGCGACGACCGGCAGGCCCGCGGCGGCCACCTCCGCGTAGTGCGCCCGGACCGCTCCGTCCTCGCACGGATAGCCGTTGGGCGGCAGCAGCAGCACGGAACCCGCGCCCGCCTCGGCCGCCCGCACGGCCCGGCGCCGGGACTGGGTGCTGTCGTACGAGGAGACGCCGGGCATGACGCGGGCCCCGTCGCCCGCCGCCTCGACGGCGACCCGCACCACCTCGTCGCGCTCGCGGTCGGTGAGGGTCTGGTACTCCCCCAGCGAGCCGTTGGGCACCACACCGTCGCAGCCGGCAGCCACGAGGTCGCGCACGTGCGCGGCGTACGCGTCGAAGTCGATGGACCGGTCCTCGCGCAGGGTGAGCGGGGTGGCGACCATGACACCCCGCCAGGGGGTCTCGCGCTGCCAGGTGCTGCTGTGCGTCATCGGGGCTCCTCATCAGGGGTGGGCGGGCGGGACGGGTCGTGGTGCCGAGGGCGGGCGCCTCACGGCTCCTCGCGGCGGTCGGCGCGGGCCAGTTCGCCGAGCGGGACGGGGCAGGCGAGCGGCCGGCGGTCCGGCGCTCCGGTCTCGGCGGGGCGGCCGGCCAGCTCGCGGACGGCGAAGCCGCAGGTGCGGCCCTGGCACCAGCCCATCCCCGCGCGGGTGAGCAGCTTGACCGTGCGGCTGTCGCCGGCGCCGAGCGAGTCGACCGCCGTACGGACGGCCCCGGCGGTGACCTCCTCGCACCGGCAGATCTCGGTGCCGTCCTCCAGCCATCCGGGCCAGCCGGGCCCGGGGCGGTGCACGGCCCCCATCAGCCCGGCGAACGCGCGCATCCGCTCCCGGGAGCGGCGCAGCGCGGCCGTGCGGCGCGGGTCGCGGGGCGGACCGCCCCGGGCGTCCGCGACCACCGAACGGGCGGCCAGCTCCCCTTCGGCCAGGGCGAGCCGCACCCCCGCGACGCCCCCGGTCTCACCGGCGGCCCAGACGCCCGGCACGGTGGTGCGGGCCCGGTCGTCGAGGACGAGGGCGGCCGTCCCGTCGGGGCCGCCCCGGGTGGCGCAGCCGAGGGCGACGGCGAGGTCCAGTTGGGGCACCAGGCCGTGGCCGACGGCGAGGGCGTCGCAGTCCAGCCGGCGGCCGGTCCCCGGCACCGGCCGCCACCGCGCGTCCAGCCGGGAGACGGTGACCCCGGTGACCCGCTCGGTGCCGTGGACGGCGGTGACCGCCCGGTGGCTGAGCAGCCGCACGCCGTACCGGGCGAGGGCGGCCCGGTGGCGGGCGCCTTCCACGAGCCGGCCGGGGCAGCGGGCGAGGGTGAGCGGCGCTCGGGCGTACGCCCCGTAGCCGGCGGCCTCCACGAGGGCGGGGACACGGGCCCCGGCACGGGCCAGGGAGACGGCGACGGCCTGGAGCAGCGGCCCGCTGCCCGCGACGACGATCCGCCGGCCGGGCAGCACCAGGCCGGACTTCAGCATGGCCTGCGCGCCCGCCGCTCCGACGACGCCGGGCAGCGTCCAGCCGGGGAAGGGGAGGTGGCGTTCGGTGGATCCGGTCGCGATCAGCAGCCGGCGGGCGCGGAGCGTGGCGGATCCGTCCTGGCCGTCCGGTCCGGTGACGGCGTGCAGGGTCCAGTCCTCGCCGGTCCGCTCCACGGTCCAGACGTGATGGGCGGTGAGGTGGCGGATCCGGCCCGCCGCGCGGTGCCGGCCGAGGCGGGCGGTGAGCGCGGCGAAGGCCGTCCGGCCGTGGAGCGGGGCCTCGGGACGCGAGGGGGCGAGGCCGGGGGCCGGGGCTCGGTAGTACTGGCCGCCCGGCGCGGCGGCGCTGTCCAGCAGCAGCACGTCGAGCCCGCCGTCGGCGGCGGTGACGGCCGCCGCGAGCCCGGCGGGTCCGGCGCCCACCACCGCCAGCGCGGCGGGGGCGGGTTCAGTCGAGGTGTCCGGCATGCCCGTTCCCCTCCTGGGTGGTGACGACGTCGCCGGGCCGGGCCGGGATCAGACAGGCCCGCCGGTTCGGGCTGCCGTTCACCGTGGCCAGACACTCGTAGCAGGACCCGATCCCGCAGAAGGCGCCCCTGGGCCGTCCGCCGTTCCTGGTGGTGCGCCAGCTGAGCACGGAGGCCGCCCAGAGCGCGGCGGCGATGCTCTGGCCGGGCCGGGCGGTGACCGGCCGGCCGTCGAAGGTGAGCGTGAACCCCGGTCCGGGCGGGGGCGCGGCTGCGGGGGCGGGTGCGGAGGCACGGGTTCGGTGACGTCTCACCAAGGGCTCCTGCTCGGTCGGGTGGGGCGGAGGCGGGCGGGGTGGAGACATACGGGACGGGTCGGGGCCGGCCGGTCGCGGGGCCCGGCCGAAGGGGTCCGGCCGGGGCTGCCGCTCGCCGTGCGGGGTCGCGGTGGTCCGGGCCGGCTCCTCGTGGTCCCGGGGCATGGCCCTCCGGCCGCGTCAGCCGGACACCGGGCCCGGATCGAAGCGGTCGGGGCGGAAGGGGCGCGGGTCCACGGGCGGCCGCTCGCCGAGGAGGGCGGCGGTGACGAGGGCGGCCGTGGCGGGGGCGAGTCCGATGCCCGCGCCCTCGTGGCCGCAGGCGTGGAAGAGGCCGGGGACGCGGGCGTCCGGGCCGATGGCGGGCAGATGGTCGGGGAGGTAGGGACGGAAGCCGTGGTAGGCCCGCAGCACCCGGGCCCGCGCCAGCACGGGGAACAGCGCGGCCGCCGCCGCGGCCAGCCGGCTGACGACGGGGACGGACAGGGTGCGGTCGTAGCCGACCCGCTCGCGGCTGGCCCCGATCAGGACCGGTCCGGCCGCCGTGCCCTCCACCACGGGCGAGGTCTGGAGCTCCGCGGAGGCGCTGGACACATCGGCGACGTACTCCGCCGCGTACACCTTGTGCCGGATCAGGCGCGGCAGGGGTTCGGTGACGAGGACGAAGCCGCGGCGGGGCAGGACGGGCAGCTCCACCCCGGCCAGGGCGGCGAGTTCCCCGCCGTGCACGCCCGTCGCGTTGACCACCGCAGGGGCGAGCAGGTCTCCCGCGTCGGTGCGCACGCCCCGGACCTCGCCGCCCGGACCGGTGAGGACGGCGGTGACCTCGCGGCCCGGATGGAAGGAGGCGCCGCTGTCGCGGGCAGCTCGGAGCAAGTGGGCTGCGGCCAGGGCCGGTTGGATCTGCGCGTCCTGCGGATAGCGGACGCCTCCGGCCAGATCCGGCGCCAGATGCGGTTCGAGGGAGGCGAGTCCGTCGGGGGACACGTCCTCGGCGCTCACCCCGGCCGCCCGCTGCCCCTCGGCGGTCCGGGCCAGGGCCGCCAGCGACTCGGGCCCCGAGGCGACCACCAGGCCGCCCTTCGCCTCGAACTCCACGGCGTCCGGCAGCTCTTGGGCCAGTTCGCGCCAGAGGCCGAGGGACAGCAGCGCGAGGTCCAGCTCGGGTCCGGGCGGCTTGTCGGAGACCAGGAGGTTGCCCTCCCCCGCCCCGGTGGTGCCGCCCGCGACCGGCCCCCGGTCCACGACGGCGACCGCCAGTCCGGACCGCGCGGCCGACCGCGCACAGGCGGCGCCGACGACTCCGGCACCGACGACGATCACGTCCCACGGCTTCTTCGTGAACACGTCAGTAATATGTCACATGGTTCTGAGAGTGCCAAGGGGTCGCACACGGACGTGATCTGACGCCTCCTCATGCGTACGGCACGGAACGCGGGGCCGACGGAGGGAGGCACCGGCCGGCGAGGGATGGCTCGCGGCAGCACGGGAAGACAAGCCCTTGACCCTGCCAGACGGCGAACCGGAGGAGCGGCGATGCACGACGACAGCGCACTGGTGGAGGCCCGGCTGGAGCGGGCCCTGAACCAGTTCATCCGACCCGCCGTGTACGCGGACCGGACGCCGCTCGCGCTCGCGGTGTGGCACGTCCCGGGCGAGCCGGTGCCGGTGGCTGAGGCGCTGGCCGCCCCGTACGCCCCGTTCACGACGGGCACGGAGTGGGGCGCGCCCTGGTCCACCAGCTGGTTCCGGCTGACCGGGACGGTCCCCGACGCCTGGGCCGGCCGCCGGGTCGAGGTGGTCGTCGACCCGGGCTTCTCCGGCCAGGCGCCCGGCTTCCAGGCCGAGGGCCTGCTGTACGACGCGGAGGGCGTCCCGCTCAAGGGCATCCATCCGCGCAACCGGCACCTCACCGTGGGAGCGCCCGCCGAGGGCGGCGAGGAGGTCTCGCTGCTCCTGGAGGCTGCCGCCAACCCCGCCGTCCTGGAGCACGGCTTCGCCCCGACGCCGCTCGGGGACGTCCTGACGGCGGGCGACGCGCCCCTCTACCGCTTCGCCTCCGCCGACCTCGCCGTACTGGACGAGGAGGTGTGGCATCTGGTCCTGGACACCGAGGTGCTGTCCGAGCTGATGCGGGAGCTGCCCGACGACCGCTCGCGGCGCCACGAGATCCTGCGGGCCCTGGAGCGGATGCTCGACGCCCTGGACCTGCACGACGTCTCCGGCACGGCGGCGGCCGGGCGGGCCGAGCTGGCCGGGGCCCTGTCCCGGCCGGCGTCCGCGAGCGCGCACCGGATCTCGGCGGCCGGGCACGCCCACATCGATTCGGCGTGGCTGTGGCCGCTGCGCGAGACGGTCCGCAAGGCCTCGCGCACCTTCGCCAACGTCACCGCGCTCGCCCGGGACTACCCGGAGCTGGTCTTCGCCTGTTCACAGGCCCAGCAGTACGCCTGGGTGAAGGAGAACCAGCCGCACCTCTGGGAGCGGATCCGGCGGGCGGTGGCCGAGGGGCAGTGGGAGCCCGTGGGCTCGATGTGGGTGGAGTCCGACGCCAATCTGCCGGGCGGCGAGGCGCTGGCCCGGCAGATCGTGCACGGAAAGCGGTTCTTCGAGCAGGAGTTGGGGGTGGAGACCCGGGAGATCTGGCTGCCGGACTCCTTCGGCTACACCGCCGCGTTCCCGCAGCTGGCCCGGCTGGCCGGCGTCCGCTGGTTCCTGACGCAGAAGCTGTCGTGGAACCAGACGAACCGGATGCCCCACCACACCTTCTGGTGGGAGGGCATCGACGGCACCCGGGTCTTCACGCACTTCCCGCCCGTGGACACCTACAACGCGCAGTTCCACGGCGGCGAACTGGCTCACGCCGAGCGGAACTTCCGGGAGAAGGGCCGAGCCGGCCGCTCCCTGGTCCCGTTCGGCTGGGGCGACGGCGGCGGCGGTCCCACCCGGGAGATGCTGGAGAAGGCCCGCCGGCTCGCCGATCTGGAGGGCTCCCCGCGCGTCACGGTCGAGAAGCCCTCCGCGTTCTTCGCGGCGGCCGAGGAGGAGTACGGGGCCGAGGCCCCGGTCTGGTCCGGCGAGCTGTATCTGGAGCTGCACCGCGCCACGTACACCACCCAGGCCGCGACCAAGCAGGGCAACCGGCGCAGCGAACACCTCCTGCGCGAGGCCGAGTCGTGGGCGACGGCGGCGGCCCTGCGTTCACCCGGGTACGCCTATCCGTACGAGGAGCTGGACCGGATCTGGAAGACGGTGCTGCTGCACCAGTTCCACGACATCCTGCCGGGGTCCTCGATCGCCTGGGTGCACCGCGAGGCGCGGGAGACGTACGAGCGGCTGCGCGAGGAGCTGGCCGGGCTGATCGCGGACGCGGTGGCGGCGCTGGGGCCGGCCCGGGTCCCGGCCGTCCTCAACGCCTCCCCGTACGCCCGCTCCCAGGTCCTCGAACTGGACGCCGAGGCGAGCGCGCTGCTGCCGTCCGGGGCGCGGGCGCAGCGGCTGGGCGGGGGCCGCACGGTGGTCCTGGCCGAGGCGCCGGGGCTGGGGGCGGGGCCGCTGGACGGCGCGGTCCTTCCCCGGACGCCGGTCACGGCGGAGGCGTCGCGGGACGGCGGGAGCGTGCTGGACAACGGGCTGCTGCGGGTGGTGGTCGACGCGGACGGGCTGATCTCCTCCGTCCGCGACCTCGTGGCGGACCGCGAGGTGCTGGCCCCGGGCCACCGGGCCAATCTGCTGCAACTGCATCCGGACCACCCGAACCACTGGGACGCCTGGGATCTGGACCGCCACTACCGGCGCTCGCACACCGATCTGACGGCGGCCGAGCGGGTGGAGCGGCTGGAGGAGGGCCCGCTGCGCGCCTCGGTGCGCGTGGTCCGCGCCTTCGGCACCTCGGCGGTCGTGCAGGAGATCCGGCTGGCGGCGGGGGCCCGGCAGGTCGACATCGAGACCGAGGTGGACTGGCAGGAGTCGGAGAAGGTCCTCAAGGCGGCCTTCCCGCTCGATGTGCACGCCGAACGGTCCACGGCCGAGATCCAGTTCGGCCATGTGCACCGGGCGACCCACGACAACACCGGCTGGGACGCGGCCCGTTTCGAGATCTGCGCCCACCGCTGGCTGCGGGTCGCCGAGCCGGGGTACGGGGTGGCCGTGCTGAACGATTCGACGTACGGCCACGAGGTGGTCCGCACCCCGCATCCGGACGGGCTGGGCACGACCGTACGGCTGACGCTGCTGCGCGCCCCGCACAGCCCTGACCCGGCGACCGACCTCGGCACGCACCGCTTCCGGTACGCGCTGGCGCCCGGGGCGGAGATCACGGACGCGGTCCGGGAGGGGCTCGCCCTCAATCTGCCGCTGCGGGCCGCCGTCGCGCCGCTCGTCCCCTCGCTCGTCGACACCGGGCATCCGGCGGTCACGGTGGAGTCGGTGAAACTGGCCGACGACCGGAGCGGCGAGGTGATCGTGCGGCTGTACGAGTCGGCGGGCGGCCGGGCGCGGGCGCGGCTGCGGACGGCGTTCCCCGTGGTGGAGGCGCGGATCACCGATCTGCTGGAGCGGCCGCTGGGCCCGGCCCCGACGGGACCCGAGGGGCTGGAGCTGGAGCTGCGGCCGTTCCAGATCCTGACGGTGCGGCTGACACCGGCCTGAGGCGACCGGCCCGGATCAGGGGCGGGGCACGTTGCGGAGGTTGGAGCGGGCCATCTGGACCATCCGGCCGACGCCGCCGTCCAGCACGATCTTCCCGGCGGAGAGCGCGAAGCCGGTCACCATGTCCGCGCTGATCTTCGGCGGGATGGAGAGCGCGTTGGGGTCGGTGACGACGTCCACGAGGGCGGGGCCGTCGTGCTTGAAGGCGTCCTTCAGCGCGCTCTCCAGTTGCTTGGGCTTCTCGACGCGGACGCCGTACGCCCCGGCGGCGCGGGCGACGGCGGCGAAGTCCGGGTTCTTGTTGGTCGTACCGAACGACGGGAGTCCCGCGACCAGCATCTCCAGTTCGACCATGCCCAGCGAGGAGTTGTTGAACAGGACGACCTTCACCGGCAGGTCGTACTGGACGAGGGTCAGGAAGTCCCCCATCAGCATCGTGAACCCGCCGTCGCCGGACATGGAGACGACCTGCCGGTTGCGGTCGGTGAACTGGGCGCCGATGGCCTGCGGCAGCGCGTTGGCCATGGAGCCGTGGCTGAACGAGCCGATCACCCGGCGTTTGCCGTTCGGTGTCAGATAGCGCGCCGCCCAGACGTTGCACATGCCGGTGTCCACGGTGAACACCGCGTCCTCGTCCGCGAGGTCGTCGAGCACCGACGCCACGTACTCGGGGTGGATCGGGACGTGCTTGTCGACCTTGCGGGTGTAGGCGCGGATCACGCCCTCCAGCGCGTCGGCGTGCTTCTTGAGCATCCGGTCGAGGAAGCGGCGGTCGCTCTTGGCCTTCACCCGGGGCGTGAGACAGCGCAGCGTCTCACGGACGTCGCCCCAGACCGCGAGGTCGAGCTTGGAGCGCCGGCCCAGGTGCTCGGGGCGCACATCGACCTGGACGATCTTCACATCGGTCGGCAGGAAGGCGTTGTACGGGAAGTCCGTGCCGAGCAGGATCAGCAGATCGCACTCGTTGGTCGCCTCGTACGCGGCCCCGTAGCCGAGCAGTCCGCTCATGCCGACGTCGTACGGGTTGTCGTACTGGATCCACTCCTTGCCGCGCAGCGCGTGGCCCACCGGGGCCTTGACCCGCTCGGCGAACTCCATGACCTCGGCGTGCGCCCCGGCCGTCCCGCTGCCGCAGAACAGCGTCACCCGTTTGGCCTCGTCGACCATCCGGCACAGCTTCTCGATCTCCGCGTCACCGGGGCGCACGGTGGGCCGCGAGGTGACCAGGGCGTGCTCGACGGACTTCTCCGGGGCGGGCCGGGAGGCGATGTCGCCGGGCATGGTGACGACGGAGACACCGCCCCGGCCGATCGCGTGCTGGATGGCGGTCTGGAGCAGCCGGGGCATCTGCTGGGGGTGGGAGATCATCTCGTTGTAGTGGCTGCACTCCTGGAAGAGCAGCTCCGGATGGGTCTCCTGGAAGAAGCCGAGGCCGATCTCGCCGGAGGGGATGTGCGAGGCGAGCGCGAGGACCGGGGCCATGGAGCGGTGGGCGTCGTAGAGGCCGTTGATGAGGTGCAGGTTGCCGGGGCCGCAGGAGCCCGCGCACGCCGCCAGCTCACCGGTGATCTGGGCCTCGGCACCGGCCGCGAACGCGGCGGTCTCCTCGTGCCTGACCTGGATCCACTCGATGTCCGCGTGGCGCCGGATCGCGTCGACGACCGGGTTGAGGCTGTCGCCGACGACCCCGTACATGCGTTTGACGCCTGCCCGGGACAGGATGTCGACGAACTGCTCCGACACGTTCTGCTTGGCCATGGGTGCGCACTCCCTCGACGGTTCTCCGGAGTCCATCAACCCATGGCCCGCGCGGTTACGCCTCCCAGACGCCGACCGCCGTCCGGTCGTCGGCGTACCCCGCCACCCTCAGCCGGGCGTCGTCGAGGAAGGCGCCGAGGCCCGGCGGACCCTCCGGTGACCAGCGTGCGGCCAGGGCCCGGGCGAGGGCGGGCTCGCCGCGCAGCGGTTCGGCGAGGCCCTGGCTGCACAGCAGCAGCGTGTCGCCCGGCCGGGCGACGGAGGCACGGAAGCGGAAGGGCTCGGCCGGCGGCGGGACCGGGGTCTCGACGTACGGGGCGGGGGCGGTGGTGATCCCGAGGTCCATGGTCAGCCGCTCGCCCTCGGGGGTGGTCTCGGACGCGGCGGAGCCGAAACCGGCCACGGCCTCGGCCGCCGGAACCGCGCTCTGCGGCACCAGGGGTTCGAGGTCCTGCCAGCCGCCGTCGCGGAGCCGGAACAGCCCGCCGCCGCCGACACCGAAGAACACCCGGGTACGGCAGCCGGGGTCGGCGGAGAGCAGCAGGCAGCGCAGGCCGGCGGAGTACTCTGCGGGTTCCAGGCCGAGTTCGGCGGCGCGGGCGCGGAGCCTGCCGTAGGTGCGGTCGGCGAGCCGGTGCAGCCCGGACTTCAGGTCGCCGCGCCGGCCCGCCCTTATGTCGTCGGAGAGCCGGGCGTGGCTCCGCCCCACGGCCTCCCCGATCCAGCGGCAGGCGTCGGCGGCGGCCAGATGGGCGTGCTCCCCGGTCCGGCTTCCGCCCGCGACGGCCACCAGGACCAGGGCGTCCTCCCCGGCGCCGAAGCGCACGGTCAGCAGCGCGTCGCGCCGGGGTTCGCCCCGGTACCGCGCGGAGTCACCGCGCACGGAGGCGGCCCTCAGGGTGTACGTGCCGTACCGGGCGCCGTCGAGGACCGTGTCGGGAACCACCCCGTGCAGGGCGCGCGGATCGCTCGCGGGCAGCGCGGTGGGTTCCGCGTCGTACGTCGGCGGCCGGGCCCCCACATGACCCACCTCGGCACGCGGCGCGGGAACGGGTGCGGGCTCGGGCTCCCGGTCGGACTCCGGCCCGTCCGGGGGCACGCTCTCGGCGCTCGTCCGTTCGGCGACCGGGCGGCGGGGCAGCGGCGGGACGACGGCGTCGGGGACGGGTTCGGCGGGGGGCGCATCGGCCGGGGCGGCGGCGGGCCCGGAGGCCACGACGGTGGGCGCCTCGGTCGGGGCGTGAGGGGCCTCGGCCGGGGCGACGCGAGGATCGGGCGACGGCTGGGGCGGTGGTGAGGACTGGGCCGGTGGTGCGGGCTGCGGCTGCCGGGGCGGTGGCGGCGGCTGCGATGCCGGGGTGAACCGGGAGGCCCGAGACGGCTCCCAGGAAGGCGGTTCCCACGCCGGCGGCTCCCAGGAGGACAACGGCCGCGGCGGCTCGGGCGGCTCCGTCGGCTTGGGCGGCTCCGTCGGCTCGGCCGGCCGCGTCGGCTCCGGGGCCTGGTCCCCGGCGGGCGGTGCGGGCTCGGGCGGTTGTGTCGGCTCCGGCGGTTCCGGAGTCTCGTCCCGCGCGGGCGGTGCGGGCTCGGGCGGCGGTTCCGGGGCGGCCGGCCGGGGCGCGGTGAAGGTCCGGGGTCCGGGTGGGGCGGCGGGCGGCTCCCACGGGGCGCGCGCGGTGAACGCCGGCGGCCGGGGCGGGGCTGCATCCGCCGTTCGGGTGACGGCGGACACCGGTTCCCTGGGCTCCGGCACGGGAGCGGCGGCCCCGTCCTCCCCGCCGGCCCCCCGCCGCAGCGCCACGGACGCCGAGTCGAAGCGGTCGTCGAGCGTGTCGGGCGCCTGGCTCGCCCCGGTGTCCGGGGCGGATTCGTCGTACAGCCTGCGCCACCAGTCGTCCTCATGGGCGGCGGGCGTCTCCCCCTGCTGACTCATGCCCTTATTGTCCACCGCGAGGGCCGTACGAAAACGGGACATCCGGAAAAAGTGCTCGGAGCCCGCCCCCGCACAGGGGTCCGCCGGGCGCCCCCACCCCCCACGGGAAGGACGCCCGGCGGACCGGTCGGTGATCCGGCGTCAGCGCACGGCGTAGGCGTCGGTCACGGTCTGGACGACGGAGTTCCCGTGGGAGTCCGTCAGTTCGGTGCGCAGGGTGACCGGCTTGCCGGCAGCGCCCGCATGGTCCACGGTCGCGGTCCACCGGCCGTCACGCCGCGCGGTGACGGCCTCGGTCCAGGTCTCGCCTCCGTCGTAGGAGTACGCGGCCTTGGCGGACGTCACCGCGCCGGGCGTGTAACCCGCGTGGCCGGTGACGCTCAGTCCGATCGTCTGGCCGTCCTCGGCGGGGAGCGTCTTCATGCCGTCCGAGGGGAGCTCGTAGCCGGGGAAGAGCAGCGGGATTCCCTGCGAGTAGACGTTCTCGTCACGGTGGGAGCGGAACCTCCAGGTGGTCTCGGTCCGTGTCGAACGCTTCCAGACGGCGGCCGGCTGGCCCGACTTGAGGGTCATGAGGGTGAGTGCGTACGCGGCGTCCCCGGCCGGGACCTCGAAGACCCCGGAGGGCCAGCCCGTCCGGCCGATCTCCTCGCCGTCGCGGGTGAGCCGCAGGTTGCCCAGGTCGCCGAAGGAGCCCTGGAGCCCGGCGTGTTCGGTGTCGCTCCAGAAACCGGGGGCGACGCCGATGAGGTTGTCCTGGCGTTCGGCGGCGAGCTGTTCGGCTCCGGTGTCGTCGCGGGGCGCGGACGGCACGAGGACGCCCCGGTACCACTCGGCGGCGCGCTGCGAGCCCGCCCGGTACGTGCGGAACGGGTCCCTCATGTACTCGCCCCAGGGGAAGCTGGAGGAGAGGGCCTGCTGCCAGGTGCTGTCGCCGGCCGTGTAGTACTCGGTGCGCTTCCCCGGCGCCGGGACGGTGTCGAACTGGCCCACGGAGAAGTTCGCCCCGAACGGGCGGGCGACGACCAGGGTGTCGCTGAAGTCGGTGGCGACGCCCATCGATTCGTACGTGGAGTCGACCCGGCCGAGCGCGCGGTCCTTGACCCGGTAGGTGCGGTCCGAGGTGACCGGGCCCTTCTCGGGGAAGGCCAGGTTGTAGACGAACGGGCTGACGGCGGTGGCCTTCCAGTCCAGGGCCACCGGCCCGTCGGCCAGCGCGCCGGTCAGGCCCTTCGCCTCGTCGGCGGGGATGCCGAGCGTCGGCAGGGGCGCCTGGGCGTATCCGACGGACGGCTGCCAGGGACCCGCGGAGGGTCGGTGGACCAGCAGGGCAACCGCTCCGGCCGCCTTGGCGTTCTTCGCCTGGGCGGTGACCGTGCCGTCGTCCGGGACGGAGACCAGGGCGACCTTGCCGGAGGCCCCGGCGGCGGACAGTTCCCCGGGGGTGCCCGTGCCGGCGTCGACGAGCGCGGCCCGGCCGGAGCCGTCGAGGTTGACGGAGCCCTGCGAGGCGGCGACCGGGTGGAGCGTGGCGCCGGAGACCACCGACAGCTTCTCGATCTTCGGCGCGTAGGCGCGCCAGAAGCTGTCGAACTCGAAGGAGCCGTCCTGGGCCCTGCCCCGGATGTCGACGCGGTAGTCCTTCACGAGGCCGCCGGCCGTGAGGGACCCGGCGTGCAGCCAGGTGCCGTCCCAGCTCCGGCCGAAGGCGAGGGTGCCGCTGCGGGTCTCGCTGGTCCGGTCCTCGGTCCGCACCCGGATCCGGTGGGCCGCGCGGCTGTCCAGGACCAGGGTGGTGTCCTTGGTGACGTTCAGCTGCGGCCGGGCCAGGTAGCCGACCGAGCCGGTGAGCCGGCCGGTGGCGTCCTCGGGGTTCGGCGAGACGACGAAACCGGAGACGAAGTAGGCGCCGGGGCGCAGTCGGTAGACCTGGTCGGCGGAGCCGTCGTTGAAACGGCGCTCACCGGTGGCCGTGTCGGTGCCGATGACGTCCAGGGACGAGGATCCCTCGGCGGGCTTCCCCCGGTTGTCGATCAGCTTGACGCGCAGGGTGACGGTCTCGGCCCCGACGTACAGCGAGAACGGGGTGGAGACCGCGGCCCCGCCGGGGCCGGTGGCGACGACCCGGCCGGTGACGTCGCCGTACTGCGCGGCCTTGAGGTGCGCGGTCGGATCGAGCCTCAGCGGGACCTCGGCCGTCGCACCTGCGGGCACGGTCACGGTCTTCGCGCCGAGGGCGGCGACGGCGGACCGGACGGCGGAGCCGTCGTTGCCGGTGACGTCCCGGACGGCGAGGGACAGCTTCACCGGCCTGTCGCCGGTGTTCGTGTACGGGATCCGCACGGTGGTGCGGTCCGTCGCGTCCTGGGGCCAGCTGAAGGTGCCGCCCTGGACGGCGGGGGCGCCGACGACGGTGGTGTCGATCGCCGCCTTCACGTCGAGCCGTCCGCCGCCGGTCTCGCGTACGTCGCCGGGGACGTCGCTCTTCGCGGAGGAGACGAGGGCCGCCTTCACCTGCTGGGCGGTCCAGTCCGGGTGGCGCTGCTTGACGATGGCGGCGGCGCCGGCGACGTGCGGGGCGGCCATCGACGTACCGGACATCGACCGGTAGGCGTAGACGCCCCGGCCGCCGGCCGAGGCGGCGGAGATCGCGACGCCGGGGGCGGCGATCTCCGGCTTGAGGGTGTGCGCGCCGATGGCGGGGCCCCTGCTGGAGAACGGTGCGGTGGAGTCGTCGCGGTCGACGGCGCCGACGGTGAGCACGCCGGGCGCGCACCCGGGCGAGGACACGGTGTTGAGCGCGGGGCCGAGGTTGCCGGCCGCGACGACGAACAGGGTGTCCTTGCTCTTGCCGAGTTCCTCGGCGGCCAGGCTCATCGGGTCGGTGCAGTCGGTGGGGGCCTGGCTGCCCAGGCTCATGGAGACGACGTCGGCCTTCCGGTCGACGGCCCACTGCATGCCCGCGATGATCCAGGAGGAGTCACCGGAGCCGCTGTCGTTGAGTACCTTGCCGACGAGGAGGTCCGCTCCGGGGGCGACGCCCTTCTTCTTCCCGCCGCTCGCCGCGCCGGAGCCACCGACGGTGGAGAGGGTGTGGGTGCCGTGGCCCTGGCGGTCGTCGGTGGTGTCGGAGTCGGTGAAGTTCTTCGACTCGGTGATCCGGCCCGCGAGATCGGGGTGCCCGGCGTCGGCGCCGGTGTCCAGGACGGCGACCGTGGTGCCCTTGCCGTCGTAACCGGCGGCCCAGGCGAGGTCGGCGCCGATCTGCTTCGTCGAACGGTCCAGGCTGGCCTCGACCTTGCGGTCCAGCCAGAGCTTCTTCAGCCCGGCGGCCGAGCGGGACCGGGCGGGGCCGGTGAGGTCCGCCCAGAAGCCGGCTGCCTGCTTCTTGTCCGCCTTGAGCGCGACGCCGTCGATGGACGGGAGGGCCAGTCCGCGTACGGCGCCGCGCGGGGTGGCGGGCGCGCTGCGGGCGGTGCTCGCGGTGTACGTGGCGATGACGGGCAGGGACGTCGCGTGGGCGTCGTCGTAGCCCTGGCGGATCAGCCCGGTGACGTTGAACAGCTCCTCGTCCGCGGTGCCTTCGGCGAGGGCCTTCGCCGCCCCCTCCGGGTAGACGTAGAGGTCCGGGCCCGAGCGGCGGGTCTGCACGAGGGGGACGGTGCCGTCCTCGCGGGGCTGCGCGGTGGCCGAGGCGTTCCCCGCGCGGTCGGTGCTCACCCGGATCCGGTCACCGGTGACCAGGGTGACGGTCACCGGTTCGATGGCCTCGGAGTCGGCGGCGCTGCCGGTCAGCGGTCTCTTCCCGGTCGTGTCGCCCGGTGGCGCCGCCACGGACGGTGCGATCACCGTGACGGCGAGGACCGCGGCGGTGGCCGCCCCCAGAGCCGTACGCGATATCGGACGCATCGCTCTCCCCACGTCAAACCAGAACGCACAGGGCAAAGCCCCGCGTTCCGGAGGTTGTTGGTGCTGCGGTGGCGCCACATTGGCAGAGTGGCGGGCGGTACAGGGATGATGTTCGCGGCGGGTTTACGCCGTGGCCGTTTTCCGCCACGGCCGCCGCACCGCGCCGCCGTACATGCCGGGGAAGCAACGCGTCCGGGAGGGGCCCGAGGATGCTGGGAGCGATAGGTCTCGACGAGAGACAGGAGTCGGCCTACCGCGCGCTCGTGGCCCTGGGGGCGGCGGAGGTGTCCGATCTGGCGCACCGGCTCGGTCTCCCCGAGGCCGACACCGAGCGCGCCCTGCGCCGGCTGGAGCAGCACGGGCTGGCCGCCCAGTCCTCTGCGCGCACCGAACGCTGGGTGGCGGCGCCGCCGGGGGTCGCCCTGGGAGCGCTTCTGACCCAGCAGCGCCACGAGCTGGAACAGGCGGAGCTGGCGGCCGTGCTGCTCGCCGAGGAGTACCGGATGGACGCCGACCAGCCGGCCGTCCACGATCTGGTCGAGGTGGTCACCGGCGCGAGCGCGGTGGCCCACCGCTTCCACCAGTTGCAGCTGGGAGCGGCGAGCGAGGTCTGCGCCCTGGTCACCGGGAAGCCGATCGCGGTCACCGGGATGGAGAACGAGTCGGAGGAGCAGGCCGCGGCGCGCGGGGTGTCCTTCCGGGTGGTGGTCGAACGCGAGGTGCTGTCGCTGCCCTCGGGGATCGTGGAGCTCTCGGCGGCGCTGAGCCGCCACGAGCAGTGCCGGGTGGTGGACCGGGTCCCCACGAAACTGGTCATCGCCGACGGGGCGATGGCGATGGTGCCGCTGACCGGCCGGGGCGCGGACCCCGCCGCCCTCGTGGTGCACGGTTCGGGGCTGCTGGAGTCGCTGACCGGGCTCTTCGAGGCGGTCTGGCGCGAGGCGATGCCGCTGCGGCTGGCCGAGAGCGGCGGCATCGACGAGGACACCACCGGTCCCGACCCCACGGATCTGGAGATCCTGTCCCTGCTGCTGGCGGGGCTGACCGACGCCAGCGTGGCCAAGCAACTGGATCTCGGGCTGCGGACGGTGCAGCGCCGGGTCAAGGGCCTCATGGAGCTGACCGGGGTCTCGACCCGGCTCCAGCTGGGCTGGCACGCCTTCGAACGGGGCTGGGTCGCCCGCTGACGAGGCTCCGGGGCCGGTCCGCACACCCTCTGAGCTGCGCCGACGGCCCCCGGGCCGGGGTGCGACGACGGGCGGGACCGGCCGGACTCCGGCAGGCTGGGGGAATGAGTGTGTGGCAGCTCGTCGCCGTCGGCCTGGTCATGCTGCTGGGCCTGATCGGTGTGCTGGTGCCCGGGGTGCCGGGTCAGGCGATCGTCTGGGCCGCCGTGCTGTGGTGGGCGCTGACCGACATGTCACCGGCCGCCTGGGGCGTCCTGATCGCCTCCACGGCGCTGCTGCTGCTCAACCAGGCCCTCAAACCGCTGCTGCCGCCGCGCCGCCCCCGCGAGTCCGGCGCGCCCCGGCGGACCCTGACGCTGGGCGGGATCGGCGCGATCGCCGGCTTCTTCGTGGTCCCGGTGATCGGCGCGATCGCGGGATACGTCGGCGTGATCTACGGGGCGGAACGGCTCCGGCTGGGCAGCCGGGGCGCGGGCTGGGCGTCGGTGCGCTCGGTGATGCGCGCCACCGGCTACGCGGTGCTCGTCGAGCTGTTCGCCTGCCTGCTGGTCGCGGGGGCCTGGCTGGGCGCGGTGGTCTGGGGCTGATCCCCCGGGAGGCCCCGGGCCCGGCGGACCCCGTACGAGCGCCAGGGGCGCCACCGGTCGGAGCCGGGTGTGCCGTACGGATCCACGTCGGGGTCGCCCAGGGCGCGCATCCGGATCAGCCGGGCGATCCGCGGGGTCATGCCGGGGACCCGGAGCAGCGCCTGCTCGGCCTCGTCCCGGTCGGCGCCCGGGTCCAGCCGCACCGCGCCCTCGGCGAGCGCCGCCGCCAGGGCCCGCAGCCGGGGGCCGGGGGCGGACGAGGCGAGGACGTCCGGCTCGGGGAAGAGGTGGGTGAGGCCGCCGCAGGGGGTGTCCAGGACCTTCCCGTACGCCTCGACCAGCTCCCCGGCCTCCCCCGGGCCCAGCAGCGCCCGCAGGGCGAACTCCTCCGGGTCGGCCGTGCCGGGCGAGCGCATCCCCGGGCGGGCGGCGACCCGGTCCGCGAGGAGCGGGTCGGCGGCGAGGAGGTCGTCCACGGCGTACGGATCGGCGTCGAGGTCGAAGAGGCGGCGCAGCCGCTGCACCGCCGTGGTCAGGTCGCGCAGGTCCGTGAGGTGGATGCGGGCCTCCAGCCAGGGACCGGTGGACCGCTCGTCCACGGCGGCGATGCCGGTGCCGTGCGGCAGGCGCAGGGTGCGCCGGTAGGTGCGGGCCCCCGGCTCCCCGGCGACCTCTTCGACCAGGGGCACCCGCTCGGCGGCGAGCAGGTCGAAGACCTCGCGGGCGGCGTACGGTCCGCGGTGGGCGAGCCGGAGCGGGACACCGGCGCCCCGGGCCCGTCGGGCCCCGGTCCCGGTGCCCCTCTCGGCGCGCAGTTGGCTGGGGGTGCGGGCGTAGATGGTGCGGATGGTGTCGTTGAACTGACGGACGCTGGCGCATCCGGAGGCGAAGGCGATGTCCGTGACGGGCAGCTCGGTGGTCTGGAGGAGCACCCGCGCGGTGTGGGCGCGCTGGGCGCGGGCCAGGGCGACGGGGCCGGCGCCCAGCTCGGCGTTGAGCTGCCGCTGGACCTGGCGGGCGCTGTAGCCGAGCCGGCGGGCGAGACCGGGGACGCCCTCCCGGTCCACCACCCCGTCGCCGATCAACCGCATGGCGCGGCCCACCACATCGGCCCGGACGTTCCACTCCGCCGATCCGGGCACGGCGTCCGGGCGGCAGCGGCGGCACGCCCGGAAGCCGTTGCCCTGGGCGGCGGCGGCCGTCGGGTAGAAGCGGACGTTCTTCCGCTTGGGGGTGACGGCGGGGCAGCTCGGACGGCAGTAGATGCCGGTCGTCTCGACGGCGAAGAAGAACTCCCCGTCGAACCGCGCGTCGCGGCTGCTCACCGCCTCGTACCTGCTCTCCTCGTCCTTCACACCGTCCAGTGTGCGTCCCCGGCGGGCGCCGCACTCGCGGTATTCGGACATCGAGCAGGGTGTCCGGCTACCGCACCCGCCCCCGCTTGGCCTCCATCGCGGCCCGGCCCTCGGCGCCCTTGCGCTTCCAGTCGCGCCGGATCTCCGAGCGGACCCGGGCGTCCGTCTTGGCGACGATGCGCTGGTTCTCGCGCTGGAGCTTGAGGTAGCTGTCGAAGCGCCGCTCGGGCAGGGTGCCGTCCTCGATGGCCTCGCGGACCGCGCAGCCCGGTTCCGTACCGTGCGCGCAGTCGTGGAAGCGGCAGTCCCCGGCCAGCTCCTCGATCTCCGTGAAGACCTGGCCGACGCCGGTCTCCGCGTCCCAGAGGCCGACCCCGCGCAGCCCGGGGGTGTCGATGATGACCCCGCCGGAGGGCAGCGCGAGGAGGTTGCGGGTGGTGGTGGTGTGCCGGCCCTTGCCGTCCACGTCACGGGCGGCCCGCACCTCCATGGCGTCCTTGCCGAGGAGGGTGTTGGCGAGGGTGGACTTGCCCGCGCCGGAGGCCCCGAGGAGCACGCTCGTGCCGCCCGAGACGATCGCGGAGAACACGTCGACGCCCTCGCCGGTGGTGGAGCTGACGGGCAGCACCTGGACCCCGGGGGCCAGGCGTTCGAGGTCCTCGACGAGATGGGCGAGGGTGGCCGGATCGGGGACGAGATCGGCCTTGGTGAGCACGACCAGGGTCTCGGCGTCGCCGTCGTCGCCCACCGCACCGTCGCGCAGGAGGGCGTCGCCGCCGGCGCTCGACAGGGCCAGCGCGAGATAGCGCTCCACCCGGCCCAGGTCGAGTTCGACCGCGAGCGAGACGCAGATGGCGATGTGGTCGACGTTGGTGGCGAGCACCTGGCCCTCGGAGCGCTTGGACGAGGTGGAGCGGACGAAGGCGGTGCGCCGGGGCAGCAGCGTCCGGACGAACCGCGGGTCGCCGTCGGCGTCCACGGCGGCCCAGTCGCCGGTGCAGACGATCCGCATCGGGTCCCGGGGCACGACGAACGCGGTGTCGGCGCGGACCGTGCCCACCGGGGTGACGAGATCGCACTGGCCCCGGTCGACGCGCACCACGCGCCCGGGGAGCAGACCCCGCTCGGCGTGGGGGGCGAACGCGGCGTCCCAGCCGGCGTCCCAGCCGTAGGCGGACAGGGAGGAGGAGAACGAGAAAGACAAGGGAGACCCTTCACAGGGTGGTCCCGGCGGTGCGCGCGGCGGCGCACGAACGCGTCAGGTCAGCCGGTGACCACGGGGGTGGAATCGATGTGCTTCGGCTCGTGGGCAGCGCCCACAGCGATGGCCTTCGCCAACGTCCTCACCTCCGGCTCGTCCTGTCGTCGGTACGGCGGTCGCTCCGCCGTCCGTTACGCGGCACACCCTAGCGTCCGGCGCGGGAGCGGCGTCAACGGATTATTTCCGGCCGCCCCACTCCTCCCCCGATCGAGTGACACGCAGGGCGATCGACCGGTCGCGTACGGTTAGGGTGCCGGACATGACCTCCCCCCAGACTGCCTCCGGCACGTTCACCCAGGCCCAGTTGGGCACCCTCACCCTGATCGGCTGGAGCGGCGAACACCCCCACACCGGCCAGGACATCGCGTTCCTGCTCGTCTACTCCCTGGGCGACGGATCGGAGGGTCCCGCGGTCGGCGAGAGCGCCATGCGCATCGCGCTGGAGCGCTGCGGACTGCCGGTCGGCGGAAGCGCGGTGCGCGCCGACGAGAACCCGGGGCTGCCGGTGAAGCTCCTCGTCCAGGCCGGCCAGGCCGTCCTGACGCTGCCTCACTTCTCGGCGCAGTACCCGGTGCCGCCGCAGTGGCTGGCGGCGGCCCACGCCCGGGGCGAGGTGCACGCCATGTTCGCCACCCGCCCGTGGCCGCAGGGCGCCCCGGGCCTCACGGTCGACGAGGCCATCCTGCGGGCCTTCGCCGGGGACCCGGCCGTCATCGAGACCTCCGCCCACGCCGTGCTCCCGGTCCGCAGCCTGGGCTGAGGCCGGACGCACCGATGCCCACCCCTCCCCCGTGGAGCGGTGGGCATCGTGCGTTCCGAGGGCGGCCGGTAGGACGCACCGGCCGCCCTCGGTGCGAGGCTCAGTTGTTGGCGACGCCGTTCCCCGAGAGGATCGGGATGCCCTCCACCAGGTGCGACAGCGGCTCGTCGCCCTTGGCCTGGGTGGAGTTCTCCGTGCACTGCTGGTTCTGCGGCGAGGACAGGACGTCGATGTCCTGGACCGCGACGGGCACCAGCAGGCCCACGAGCGAACCGACGTTGGCCTTGATCGGCGCGCCGAGGCAGAGCTTGTTCAACGAACCCTGGACGAGCTGGACCTGCGGGCTGCCGTCACCACGGGTCACGGCGTTGCCGAACGAGTCGACGGCACCGTTGCCGTTGACCGACGTGGTGCCGCCGTCGTTGCCGATCGCCATGGCCGAGGGGGCCGCGGCGGCGGACAGGCCGACCAGGGACACGGCGACTGCCGCACCGGCCATCATCTTCTTCATCACGCTTCACCTTTCGGAGCGTTCCGTTGGGGAACGTACTGCTCAACCCCCGTCGGAGGTTTCGGTTCCGCGGTTCCACTCAAACGGGTTGAATCCAGAAAAAGTTCGACACCCGGAGCGTCAGTCGCACGGGCTCTCCGCGGACGTCCGCGCCCCGGGGACGAGACCGCTCGCTCGTGAGGGGGCGGGAGCGGGGTCCGCCGGTGGTTCCGCGCGGTCGCGGGCCGCCTGCCATTCGGCGAGGAGGCGGTCGTAGATCGGGGTGCCGCCCTGCGGGAAGCGGCGCGGGTCCTGCCGTCGTCGACTGCCGTACTGGTCCATGGATTGGCCCTACCCGGTCCGCCGGGAGGCCCGGCCACCGCTACGGCAACCGGCCCAGCCGCCCCGCCCGTTCGAGGGAGCCGGGGCCCGCGCACACACGACGGGGCCCGCGCACACGACGGGGGCCGGCCCGCCCGGGGCGGCCGGAGATCCGGCTGCCCCGTGACGGACCGGCCCCCGTGCGGTACGGGACCGCGGGTGCCCGGGTGGGACCTAGTTGTTGGCGACACCGTTGCCGGAAAGCACCGGGATCTGGTCCAGGATGTGCGACAGCGGCTCGTCGCCCTTGGCCTGGGTGGAGTTCTCGGTGCACTGCTGGTTCTGCGGCGACGACAGGACGTTGAGGTCCTGGACCGAGATCGGGACGACGCCCAGCACCGAACCGACGTTGGCCTTGGCCGGCAGGGCGATGCACGGCTTGTTGAGCGAGCCCTGGATGAGCGCGAACTGCGGGCTCCAGTCACCGTGGGTGGCGGAGTTGCCGTAGGACTGCACGGCACCGTTGCCGTTGACCGACGTGGTGCCCTGGTCGTTGCCGATCGCCATGGCCGCGGGAGCGGCGGCGGCGGAGACGCCGACGATCGACGCGGCGACGGCGGCCGAGGCCATAATCTTCTTGATCACAGAAAAGCCCTTCTCGGGTTATGCGTGTGCCCGCCTGTCCGGCACGGTCTGATCAACTCGCCCCGGCGGGAATGGTTGTGGCGCTTCACTCGAACGATGTGCCCGTACGCGCCTTCGTACGAGGGGTCAGCCGCCGACCGGGAGGCCGCCGATGAGCGGGGCGGCACCCTTCGCCGCGCCGGCCGCCTGACCGGCGAGCTTCGTGACCGTGCCGTTCTCGGTCAGGGCGTCGGCGGCGCCGTCCACGACGTGCGAGACGGGGTCGACGACCTGCGGGGTAGCGGCCATCACCTGGTTGAGCCCGCCGTCGAGGCTGAAGCTGGGGGCCGTGGGGTTCGTGGCGGCGAAGGCGGGAGCAGCCGTGCCGAGAGCGACCACGGAACCGGCGACGAACGCGGCTGTCTTCGCGTACTTCACTGTCGGATTCCCTTCTGCGGCGGCATGGCCTCCGTCGCGCGCACGCGCCGCACCGGCCTTCCGTGGCGGTGATCCATGCCGCATTCCCTCTGCACAACGAGCGGTTCGCGGGTGGGCAACTGGACGGCCGCGCATTTCCGGGAACGTTTTCCGTGCCGCCCCGGAGGATTCACCGGACGGCGAACAGGAAAGGCCCCGGACCGCACGTGCGCGGTCCGGGGCCTTCCGGGTACCGAAGGGAATTCGGCGAGGTGAATCAGTTGTTGACGCAGACGTTGCCGAACGCCGGGTTCAGCAGACCCACGATGTTGATCGTGTTGCCGCAGACGTTGACCGGAACGTGGACCGGAACCTGGATGACGTTGCCCGAGACAACGCCCGGGGAGTTCACGGCCGCACCCTCGGCGCCGGAGTCGGCGAAGGCCGGGGCGGCGGCACCCATCGCCATCAGGGTACCCGCGGCGACGGCGGCGATCTTGGTGTACTTCACTTTTCAACCCTTTCTTCGACGGAGTCCGGAGCGGTCACGACGTTCGTGCCGCACGAGCACGGTCCTGCCATAACTCGTAACTCCGCCGCTGTCATTCGTAACGATTTCGGGCGGTCGGTGAAACTCTTCGCGAAGGATATTCCTCGGAATCCGCCCGAATGACGCAGTTGCAGCAGCAGGCCCGGACCGCGTGGAGGAGGAACGCCGGCGGTCCGGGCCTGCGGGCGGGCCGGATCAGCTGTTGCCGGCACCGTTGCCGGAGAGCACCGGAATCTGGCTCAGGATGTGCGACAGCGGCTCGTCGCCCTTGGCCTGGGTGGAGTTCTCGGTGCACTGCTGGTTCTGCGGCGAGGACAGGACGTTGACGTCCTGGACCGCGATCGGGATGAGACCGATCAGCGAACCGGCGTTGACCTTGGCCGGCAGGCCGATGCAGGGCTTGTTCAGGGAGCCCTGGACCAAGCCGAACTGCGGGCTGCCGTCGCCGTGCGTCTCGGCGTTGCCGAACGACTGCGAGGCCCCGTTGCCGTTGACGGAGGTCGTGCCGCCGCTGTCGCCGATGGCCATCGCCTGTGTCGCGCCGAGACCGAGGATGGAGGCGGCGACGGCTCCCGTAGCCAGGACCTTCTTGATCACGATGAACCCTTCTCGTACTGGACGCCCCGTACCGGAGCACCCTGATCAACTGGCCTTCCGGCGTTTGGTTATCGGCATTCACCCGAATGTCGGGGTGACACGGACGTCCGTACGAGACATACATCGAGGGCCGACGATTCATCGACCCGAACGCCCATACGTACACCTTCCGAGTGATCACAGGATTTTCACGGATTCCACGTTTCCCGCTCACCCGGCCCTCGTTATGGGTGTCGTCAAGCCTGCCCGGCGGGACGCCCACCCCAAGAGGTCGGTCGGACCCGTCGGTTGCTGTACCGCCTGATGAACGAAAGCGGGTCGATATTCACCCGCGCGAGAAGTCCCAAGGAAGGGCAACGATGCGAAAAGCCTTGAGTAAGAGCGTGCTCGTCATGGCGGCGGCGTCAGGCATTCTGACCGCCTCCGGCGGCTACGCGTTCGCCGACGCGTCGGCCGACGGCGCCGCGATCGGCTCGCCCGGAGTCGCCTCGGGCAACGCCGTGCAGGTGCCGGTACACGTTCCGGTGAACCTGTGCGGCAACACGGTCAACGTCATCGGCGCGCTGAACCCCGCGTTCGGCAACGAGTGCGAGAACGAGAGCGAGGGCGCCTCGGCCGGCGACGCCCAGGGCGCGAGCGCCTCCGGTGTCGCGGCCAACTCCCCCGGGGTGCTGTCGGGCAACCTGATCCAGGCGCCTATCGACGTGCCGGTCAATGTCTGCGGCAACACGGTCGATGTGATCGCCGCGCTGAACCCGGCCGCCGGCAACGAGTGCGAGAACAGCTCCGAGGGCGTCGAGACGCCGGAGCCGCCGAAGCCGCACAAGCCCCCGAAGCCGCACAAGCCGCCGACGGGCCACGACCACGACTGCCACTGCGGCGGTCACCACAACCCGCCGGAGCCCCCGAAGCCGCCGGTGCACCACCACAACGACGACTGCCCGCCCAGCCACCACCACAACCCGCCGAAGCCGCCCAAGCCGCCGGTGCACCACCACGACCACAACTGCCCCCCGAGCCACCACCACAACCCGCCGAAGCCCCCGAAGCCGCCGGTGCACCACCACAACGACGACTGCCCGCCCAGCCACAACCCGCCGGCGCCCCCGACCCACACCGGCTGGCACCACACTCCGCCCAAGCACCACAAGCCGCCGCAGATGGCCCACACGGGTGCCAATGAGAACCTCGGCATCGCCGGTGGCGCCAGCGCCGCCCTGGTGCTCGGCGGCGGCCTGCTGATGCGCCGCGCCCGCGCCGCGCAGAAGTAGTCGCACCCTCACGCGCAGGGGTCCGGTGGGACAGCCGAGTGCTGTTCCCACCGGACCCCTTTCGCGTACCGGTTTCGGGTAAAGGGTGGTGACGAAGCGTCAGCCCCTGGCGAGCCCCGCGCGGTCCAGGCAGGCGGCCACCGTCTCCGTCTCCGCCGCGTCCAGCCGGCGCATCGGCGGGCTCATCACGTTGGTGGTGATGATCCCGCGCAGCATCAGCGCGGTCTTGAAGGCGCCCAGCCCCGCCGCCGTGGCGGACGCGGTGCCGGGGCGGGCGGCGCGGACGATGTCGAACAGCGCGACGAGGCGGTCCTGTTCGGCCGCGGCCGTCGCCCAGTCGCCGCGCACCGCGGCCTCGTGCAGGCGGACGTACCCGTGCGGGTCGACGTTGCCGAGCCCCGGCACCGAGCCGTCGGCGCCGCCCAGCATCATCGCGTCGACCACCAGCTCGTGCCCGGTGAGGACGGAGAAGTCCGGCAGCTCGCGGGCACCGATGGCCAGCCGGCGGAAGGATCCGTCGTCCCCGCTGGAGTCCTTCACCCCGGCCAGCACCCCGTCGGCGGCGAGCGGCAGCAGCAGCTCCGGGTCGAGCTTGCTGTGGACGCAGACCGGCACGTCGTAGGCGAGCAGCGGCAGGTCGACGGCGGCGGCGATGTCCCGGAAGTGCCGGTCGATCTCCAGGTCGTGGGTGCGGGTGTAGAAGGGCGCGGTCGCGACGACGGCGTCGGCGCCGAGGGCGGCGGCGCGGTGGGCGCGTTCGATCGCGCGGTTGGTGGTGGTCTCGATCGCGCCGACGAGGACGGGCACCTGTCCGGCGGCGGCGCCCGTGACGACCTCGATGACCTCGTCCTGCTGGGACGGTGTCAGATAGGCGGTCTCGCCGGAGCTGCCGAGGGCGAAGAGCCCGCTGACGCCGCCGTCGACGAGATGGCCCACAACCCGCTCCAGGGAGGGGCGGTCGAGCGCGCCGTCCGCGGTGAGCGGGGTGACGACGGGCGGGATCACTCCCGAGTAGCGGGGGGTTCGGGCGGTCATGCGGTGCTCCTTGCGGACGGTACGGGGGTCGGGTCCCCGGAGGGGGACGTGGGGGTCTGGGGGTGGACGCAGTGCCAGCGGCGTCCGTCGGGGCCGTCGGTCGCGGCCGGGAAGGCGGTGGCGCAGTCGGCGTCGGCCTTCCAGCAGCGGGTGGTGAACGGGCAGCCGGGCGGCGGGTTGGTCGCCGAGGGAACCGGGCCGGTGAGCACGATGCGTTCCGTGGCCTCCATGAGGCTGGGCGTCGCCGAGAGCAGGGCCTCGGTGTACGGATGCCGGGGGCTGCCGGCCACCTGTGCCGCGGGACCCTCCTCGACGATGCGGCCGAGGTAGAGGACGGCGATGCGGTCCGCGAGGTAGCGCACGGTCTGGATGTCGTGCGAGATGAACACCATGCCGAGGCCGAGCCGGTCGCGCAGGTCCACCAGGAGGTTGAGGACCTGGGCGCGCACGGAGACGTCGAGGGCGGAGGTCGGTTCGTCGGCGACGATCAGCTCCGGTTCCAGGGCTAGCGCGCGGGCGATGGCGACGCGCTGGCGCTGGCCGCCGGAGAGCTGGCCAGGCAGCGCGGCCAGGATGTGTCCGGGCAGGCCGACCAGGTCGAGCAGTTCCCGGACCCGCGCCTCGCGCGCCGCGCGGCTGCCCCGGCGGTGCACGTCGAGCGGGTCGCGCAGGATCTGACGGACCGTGAGGCGGGGGTTGAGCGCGGTGGACGGGTCCTGGAAGACGACGCCGACGGCGGAGCCGAAGTCGTGGCGGCGCTCGGCTCCCGGCATGGTCCACAGGTCCTTGCCGTGGAAGCGGACCTCGCCCTCGGTGGGCTTCTGGAGTCCGGTGAGGACCCGGGCCAGCGTCGACTTGCCGCAGCCGGACTCCCCGACCAGGCCGACGATCTCGCCTCGGGACACCTCCAGCGTGGCATCGGTCAGGGCGTGCACGGCCGTGCGGCCGAAGAGGCCGCCGCCGCGTGCCGTGTGGCGTACGTGAACGCCGTCGAGCCTGATCACAGGGCGCTCCCTTCCAGCTTCTTCGCGGCGTCCGCGGGGTGGTGGCAGGCGAAGCCGTGGTCGTCGGCGGAGCCGCGCGCGGTGAGCGCGGGGGTGGTGGTGCGGCAGAGTTCGGTGGCGGCGGCGCAGCGGCCGGCGAAGCGGCAGCCGGCGCCGAAGCCCTGGGGGGCGGGGACGATGCCGCGGATCTGGTGGAGGCGCTCGGCGCCGGCCTCCAGGGAGACCACCGAGCCGAGCAGGCCCCGGCTGTAGTGGTGGGCGGGGTCGGTGAGGACGGACCGGGTGGCGCCGACCTCGGCGAGCCGGCCCGCGTACATCACGGCGACGCGGTGCGAGAGGTCTCCGACCAGGGCGAGGTCGTGCGAGACCAGGACCATGGCGAAGCCGAGTTCGTCGCGGAGCTTCACGAGGAGTTCGACGACCTGGGCCTGGACGGTGACGTCGAGGGCGGTGGTCGGTTCGTCCGCGATGAGCAGCCGGGGGCTGCGGGAGAGGGCCATCGCGATGAGGACGCGCTGGCGCTGGCCGCCGGAGAGTTCGTGCGGGTAGCTGCGCAGGGTGCGTTCGGGTGAGAGGCCGACGAGTTCCAGGAGTTCGGCCGGTGTCTTCGTACCGCCGCGCGAGGTCAGTTGCCTCAGCTGGGTGCCGACGAGGACGGAGGGGTTGAGGGAGGAGAGCGCGTCCTGGTAGACCATCGCGATCTCCGGGCCCATGAGGGCGCGGCGTTCCTTGGGCGGGAGCTTCAGCAGGTCCCGGCCCCGGTAGAGGATCTCGCCGCTGACCTCGGCGTTGCGGGCGAGGAGGCCCATGACGGCGAGGCTGGTGATGGATTTGCCGCAGCCGGACTCGCCGACCAGGCCGAGGGTCTCGCCCTCGTGGACGGTGAAGCCGAGCCGGTCGACGACGGGGATGTCGCCGTAGCGGTCGGGGAAGCGGATGGCGAGGTCGCGGACGACGAGGAGTTCGCCGGCGTCCTCGCGCACCGGGGTGATGGTGGAGGGCGTGGCCTCGATGTGGGCGGCGAGCCGGGCGAGCGCGGTGTCGATGTCGGTCCGGGAGGCGGCCTCGACCGGGTCGGGGGCGGTGGCCGCGGCCGGGTCGGCGGCGGGGCGCGCGGCGCGGGGCGCGGCGGAGGCGTCGGTGAGTCCCTCGGAGAGGATGTTCAGCGCGAGGACGGTGACCAGGAGGGCGAGGCCGGGGAAGAAGGTGGCCCACCAGCCGCCGGCCAGGAGGATCTGCCGTCCGTAGGCGAGGACGCTCCCCCAGCTGGGGTCGGGGTCCTGCACGCCCGCGCCGATGAAGGAGAGGCTGGCCTCGAAGATGATGGCTTCGGCGACCATGACGGTGGCGAAGACCATGACCGGGGCCATGCAGTTGACGGCGACGTGGCGCAGCACGATGTAGCCGCGCCGGGCGCCGATGACCTTCTCGGCGGCCACGTAGTCCTCGCCGTACTGCGCGAGGACGTTGGCGCGGACCACGCGGGCGAGCGAGGGGGTGTAGACGAAGGCGATGGTGAAGATGATCACCGGGATGCTGGTGCCGAACACGGCGACCAGGACGGCCGCGAGCGCGATCGGCGGGAAGGACATGACGACGTCGAGGGTGCGCATGACGGACTCGTCGCCGAGCTTGCGGGAGGTGGCGGCGAGGGAGCCGAGCAGCGCTCCGGCGATCAGCGCGCAGGCGGTGGCGCCGAGGCCGATGACGAGCGAGTAGCGCGCGCCGTGGACGACGCGGGCGAAGACGTCGCGGCCGGCCCGGTCGGTGCCGAACCAGTGGGCGCCGCTCGGGGCCTGGACGGGGTCGCCGGTGGCGAGGGGGTCCTGGGTGAGCAGCGGGGCGAGTACGGCGCCGAGGACGACGAGGACCAGGACGCCGAGGGCGACGCGGGAGGTGGCCGGGAGGGCGCGGAACGCGATGCCCGGACGGGAGAGCTTCTTGGCCAGAGTGCCGGTGGCGAACATGTCACACCGTCCTGATGCGCGGGTTGACCAGCAGATAGAGCAGGTCGACGATGACGTTGACCACCAGGAAGGCGATGGCGATGGTCAGTACGGTGCCCTGGACCAGGGCGACGTCGCCTCCGGTGACACCTTCGAGGATGAGTTTGCCCATGCCGGGCAGGTCGAAGATCGCTTCGATGACGACGGCGCCGCTGAGCAGGTAGCCGACCTTGACGCCGAGCACGGTGAGCGGGGTGACGAGCGCGTTGCGCAGCACCGAGCGGATGACGAGGAGGACGGGGAGTCCGTTGCCCTGGGCGGTGCGGACGTAGTCCCGGTCGAGTTCGGTGACCATCGCGGTGCGGATGAGGCGGGCCAGCGAGGCGGCGACGGGGACGGCGAGGGAGACGGCGGGCAGGAACATGGTGCGCAGCCAGCCGCCGAAGGAGTCGGCCATGTTGGTGTAGCCGCCGGTCGGGAAGAGCTGGGTGTTCAGGGCGAACTGCTGGATGAGCAGGACGCCGAGCCAGAAGGACGGGACGGCGACCCCGGCCATGGAGAGCACCCGGAAGAGCTGGTCGGGCCAGCGGTCGCGGTACATCGCGCCGATGACGCCGCCGATGACGGCGAGGACGACGGCGATGAGCAGGCCGAGGACAGTCAGCTGGAGGGTGAGCGGGAAGGCGGCGGTGATCCGGTCGGTCACGGGCTGGCTGGGCGGGACCGTCGTACCGAGGTCGAAGTGGAGCAGTTGGCCGAGGAAGTGCACGTAGCGGACGGGCAGCGGGTCGTCGAGGCCGTTGGCCTCGGCGAAGGCCCGCCGTGCCTCGGGGGTGGCGCTCTCCCCGAGCGCGTTGAAGGCCGGGTCGACCGGCGAGAACTGCAGCACCACGAAGACGAGCAACGCGATGCCGAGGATCATCACCGGCATCATCGCGACGCGGCGCAGCGCGAGCCGGAGAAAAGCAACCATCGTCGGGTTCCTTGCGGTTGGGCGGGGGGGTCCGGTCCGGGACGCCGGGGGGGGTGGCGCCCCGGACCGGGGGTGGGGGGCGCGGGCCGGTCAGGCGCGGGCGACGTCCAGGAAGGACAGGCCGGTGGTGGGCAGCGGCTTGAAGCCGGTGAGGGACTTCTCGTTCCAGGCGGTGGGCAGCTTGCGGTGGAGGATCGGGTAGAGCGGGACCTCGTCGGCGACGAGGTCGGTCACCTGTCCCCAGAGCCGCTTGCGGGTGGCCTCGTCGGCGGCCGCGGCGGCCTGGTCGAGGAGCTTCTTGACCTGCTTGTACGCGGGGGTCTTCGACCAGGCGTAGCGCTTCTCGGGCCAGAAGCCGTAGTAGAACCAGCGCATGAGCAGGTCGACGTCGTTGCCGAAGACGGAGGGGTCGCCGGGGGCGACGAGGACCTCGAAGTCACCGCTGTCGACCTTGGCGTACTGGGCGGCGGACTGGGCGATGCCGAGGGTGGCCTCGATGCCGGCCTCGGCCCAGCTCTCCTTGATGAGCGGGGCGATGTCCTTGACCCAGCCGGTGTCCGTGGTGAGGACGGTGAACCTGAGGTTCTTGACGCCGGCGTCGGCGAGGAGCTGCTTGGCCTTGGCCACGTCGTGGGTGTAGACGGTGGCGGCCTTGTGGTAGTCGGGGTGGGTGGCGGGGACGTAGCCGGTCGCGGCGGCCGCGTTGCCGACCATGGCGGTCTTGATGATCTTCTCGGTGTCCAGCGCGTAGTGCAGGGCCTGCCGGACCCGCTTGTCGGCGAACCGCTTGTCGGCGGTGTTGAACATCAGGAAGAGCAGGCCGAAGGACTGCACGGCCTCGGTCCTGGCGCTGGAGGCGAGTCCGTCGACGTCGATGTACGGGACGTCCTCGATGGCCTGGACGCGGCCGGAGCGCATGGCGCTGACACGGGCCGACTGGTCGGAGATGAGGCGCCAGATCATCTTGTCGGCCTTGGCGGGGTGGGGCCCGTTGTAGGCGTCGAACTTCTTGAAGACGATCTTGTCCTCGCGGGTGGCGGAGACGAACGCGTACGGGCCGGAGCCGACGGGCTTGGCGTCGAAGCCCTTGACGTCGGCCTCGACGACCTTCTTCGGCACGATCCGGGCCACGGCGATCCGGGACGGGAAGAGCGCGAACGGGTACTTCAGCTTGAACTCGACCGTTCCGGCGTCGACCGCCTCGACCCTGTCGATGAAGGGCACGAACTGCGCCATGAGGGAAGCGTTCTTCGGGTCCAGGATGCGTTCGAAGCTGAAGACCACGTCGTCGGCGGTGACGGGCGAACCGTCGTGGAAGGTGGCGCCCTTGCGGAGCGTGGCGCGGTAGGTGGTGGCGTTGATCTTCTTCGGCATCTCGGTGGCGAGCGCGGGGCGGGCCACGAGTGTTGCCGGATCGAGATCCACCAGGCCCTCGAAGATGTGCATATTGGCGGCGTACGGGGTCGCGCCCGAGGTGATCATCGGGTCGAAGCCGGTCGACAGGGGGTAGGACAGGCCGGCCTCGATGAGGCCGGTGCCCGCGCCCTTGCCCGCCGAGCCGTCGGAGGTCGAGGACGGTCCGCCGCAGGCGGACAGGCCCGCCGTGATGGCGGCCGCGGCACCGATGGCGCCGGTGTAACGAAGGAAGGTGCGGCGCTCGACACCGGCTGCTCTCAGCTCGGGCACGGGTCCTCCAGGGACGTGAAGTGGGGCGAGATGGGTCGGAACGGGTGTTCCGCGGGGTCCGCGGAACCGCCGCGGAGCGTGGAGCATCAGACGTCAGATGTCTGATGCCTTGATAGCGTGGGAACGTAGCTTGACAATCGAGAGGGGTCAAGAGGTGGGGAGTTCACATATGTCCGGAACGAGGCCCGGCCGGCAGCTGCTCCGGCAGGAAGTCGTCGACGGCATCAAGCGGTACATCCTTGAGGAGCGACTGCGCCCCGGGGACCCGCTGCCCACCGAGCCCGCCCTGTGCGAGGCGCTGGGCGCCAGCCGTTCCAGCGTCCGGGAGGCCGTGAAGATCCTCAACGCGCTGGACATCGTGGAGGTCCGGCACGGCCACGGCACCTACGTGGGCCGGCTCAGCCTGTCCGCGCTGGTGGAGAGCCTGACCTTCCGCGGCCTGCTCTCCCCCGACGACGACTTCCAGGTGATGGCCGACCTGGTGGACGTACGCGAACTCTTCGAGCGCGGCATGGCCGACCGGATCGTCTCGCTGCTCACCCCCGAGCAGCTCGACAGCCTGGACGCGCTCGTGGCGACCATGCGCGCGACGGGGGCCCAGGAGGGGCACGGCTTCGTCGACGCCGACCGGGCCTTCCACGCCCTGCTCGTCGCCCCGCTCGGCAACGACCTCATCGGTCAGCTCTCGATGGCGTTCTGGGACGTCTACGCGATCGTCGCGCCGCACCTGGACGGCTTCACGCACGCCGACGAGACCGAGACGATCACCGCCCACCAGAACATCGTGAACGCCGCCCGCGCCGGCGACATCGCCGGTTTCATCAAGGCGCTCGGCGAGCACTACGCCCCGGTCAGGCGCCGGATCTCCGAGGCCCGCGCCCGCCGCTGACTGCCCGCCCGCACCTCCCGGAGCCCGCGGACCCCGTCCGGACGGACCCTTGACGCCCCCGTGCGGGGATGCCTAGGGTCCGTGTGCCGACAGGACATCTGACGTCATCCGTCTGATGACCTGGCCGGCTCTCGTACCTGCACCGCACCCCCGCACCCGCGCCACCGCCCCAGGAGGGCACCCCCATGCCGTTGACGGATCTCTCGCTCGCGGACTGCCTCGCCCGCCGGCCCGACCTGTCGGTCCCCGCCGACTTCGACGCCTTCTGGGCGCGGACCCTCGCCGAGGCCCGTGCCCACTCGGCCGGGACGGCACGGTTCACCGAGGTGGAGACCGGGCTCACCCAGGTCCGTACGTACGACGTGACGCTTCCCGGCTTCGCCGGGCAGCCGGTGCGCGGCTGGCTCCGGCTGCCGGCCGGGGCGAGCGAACCGCTGGGCTGCGTCGTGGAGTTCCTGGGGTACGGGCGCGGCCGGGGTCTCGCCCACGAGAACCTGCTCTGGGCCTCGGCCGGGCACGCGCACCTGCTCATGGACACCCGCGGGCAGGGCTGGTCCTCGGCCGCGGGCGACACCGCCGATCCGCACGACGGCACGCCCGGGACCGTCCCCGGCTTCCTCACCCGGGGCGTCGAGAGCCCCGAGACGTCCTACTACCGCCGGCTGTTCACCGACGCCGTGCGGTGCGTGGACGCGGTGCGCGAGCGGCCGGAGATCGACCCGGACCGGATCGTGGTGACCGGGATCAGCCAGGGCGGCGGCATCGCGCTGGCCGTCGCGGGGCTCGCACCGGGGCTGGCCGGGGTGATGCCGGACGTGCCGTTCCTGTGCGACATCCGGCGCGGGGCCGAGATCGCGGGGCGCCCGCCCTTCACCGAGATCGCCGAATACCTCGCCCTCCACCGCGACCGCGCCGAGACCGTCTTCGGGACGCTCGCGTACTTCGACGCGGCCCTGCACGCCACCCGGGCCACCGCCCCCGCCCTGTTCTCCATAGCGATGATGGACGAGATCTGCCCGCCCTCCACGTGCTTCGCCGCGTACAACGGCTACGCCGGACCCAAGAACGTACGGGTCTACGCCTTCAACGGCCACGAGGGCGGGGCGGAGTACCAGCGGCGGGAGCAACTGGCCTGGGTGCGTTCCCTGTTCGCCGGCTCCCCAACGGGGCGGGCCGACCACTCCTGACCGGAGGCACCTTCCGTGCGCAGACGATCCATGCTTCTCGCCGCCGGCGCGGCGACCCTGGGCAGCCAGTTCGGGGGCCGCGCCCTCGCCGCGGAGCGCGGGCCCGTCCTGGACCACGCCACCCCCGTGGACCTGGACGGCAGTGAGTACGTCGACCTGTCGAAGCAGGTCGGTGCGCTCGCCCCGCTCACCACCGGCACGCTCGTCGTCACCTTCCGCACCACCAGCCACAACCAGGCGATGACCCTGCTCAGCGCCTCGGACCCGACCGCCCCCTCCTCCAACCTCACGCTGAACCTGAGCGGGGGCGCCCTGCAGTTCTCCGTACGGGAGAAGGGTGCCGTACTCGTGAATGTCATGACCAGGACACGCTACGACGACGGCCGGAGCCACACCGTCGCCGTGACGGTCGGCGCCTCGGGCACCCGGCTGCACGCCGGAGGCCGTACGGTCCTCGAAACCGCCCCGCACCCCTTCTTCTCCGGAGTATCCGGGCTCGCCTCGCTCTCGCTCGGCCGCAACACCGACAGTGACCACCCCGGCGGCGAGTGGTTCTGCACCGGAACGATCGAGCGGGCCGCCGTCTGGGACCGGGTGCTGAGCGAGAGCGAACTGGTCGCGCAGTGTCCGGAGCCGGACCTCTCCGACCTGGGCCGGATCTCCCTCGCCCTCAACGGCGACACCCCGGCCACCTGGGTCGTCACCGGCGACAGCATCACGCACGGCGCGCTGCACACCCACGGCTGGCGCAGCTATCCCGAGCACTGGACGGAGCGGGTCCGCTGGGAACTGGGCAAGCCGAAGAACCGGGACTTCGTCATCGACTCCGGGGTGAGCGGCGCGACCGGCGCGGAACTCCTCGCGCAGTTCGCCCCGCGGATCAGCGCCTTCTCGCCTCATGTCGCCTCGATCATGATCGGGACGAACGACATCGCGACACCCGGGCTCGGCCCCGAGGTGTACCGGGCCGATCTGGTCTCGCTCGTCCGCGCGGTACGCGCACTGCCCGGCTCCCCCGTCCCGGTGCTTCAGTCGCCCAATCCGGTCGATCCGGCGAGGTGGCCGGGGCGGGTGGGGCTCTCGCGGTACGCGGAGATCATGGGCGAGGTCGCGGCCCAGGAGAAGACGGTCTTCGTCGACCACTACCACGACTGGCTGACCGGCGACGGCGGCCAGGTACCCCTCTCCCTGCTCAGTGACGGGCTGCACCCCAATGAGCGGGGCCACCACCGCATGGCCCTCAAGATGATCAAGGACCTGCGGATCTTCGACGCGGGCAGCGCGGTGTGCTCCCTGCGCGTCCCGTAACCCCGGGCGCCGTACTCACTCCCCCGCGAGCCCCCCTTCCGAGAAGCACCACCCCTTCCGAGAAGAGAGACCGTCCATGCAGCGAACAGTCCCCGCAGCCCTGCTCGGCGCCGTCCTGCTGGTGGCCGCCACGGCCGTCACCGGCCAGGCCGCGGCCGCCACCCCCGGCACCCTCACCTCCCAGGACCTGACCGTCGACGGGGTCGGCTCCCCGCACTACCGCATCCCGGCCCTGACCACCTCGGTCAAGGGCACGGTGCTGGCCGCGTACGACGCCCGTCCCACCCTCGCCGACCTGCCCTCCAACATCGGCATCGTGCTGCGCCGCAGCACGGACGGGGGGACGACCTGGCAGGCGCAGCAGGTGGTCCGCAAGGACGCCGCGCCCGCCGGCTACGGGGACCCGAGCCTGCTCGTCGACCGGCAGACCGGCCGGATCTTCCTGTTCTACGCGGCCGGGGTCAACCAGGGCTTCTTCGGCTCGGCCACCGGTACCGACGAGTCCGACCCGAACGTCCTCCAGGCCGACTACAGCTACTCCGACGACGACGGACTCACCTGGACCCACCGCCGGATCACCAAGCAGATCAAGAATCCGGCCTGGGGCGGCATGTTCGCCGCGTCCGGGGAGGGCATCCAACTGCGCAACGGCCCCCACAAGGGCCGGCTGATCCAGCAGTACGCGATCCGGAACAACGGCGCCAACTACGCGGTCAGCGCGTACAGCGACGACCACGGCGCGACGTGGAGGACGGGCACCCCGGTCGGGCCCGGCGGCGACGAGAACAAGACCGTCGAGCTGAACGACGGCACGGTCATGCTCAACAACCGCTCAGCGCCCTACCGCACGGTCGCCTACTCGACCGACGGCGGCGTCACCTACACCCCGTTCGTCCAGGACACCGAACTGCCCGACCCGGCCAACAACGCGTCGATCATGCGCTACGCCCCCGACGCCCCGGCGTCCAACCCGCAGTCCTCCTGGCTGCTGTTCAGCAACACCGAGGCCACCTCGCGCAAGAACCTCACGGTCAAGATGTCCTGCGACAACGGGAAGTCGTGGCCGATCAAGAAGGTGGTGGACGCGGGCGCCTCCGCGTACTCGACGCTCACCCGACTGCCGGACGGCCGGCTGGGGCTGCTGTACGAGCGGGGCGCCTACGAGCACATCACGTACGCGTCGTTCGATCTGAAGTGGCTGGGCGGAACCTGCGCCGACATCACCATCACCCCGCCGGCGTCACTGAGGGCCGGAACGACGGCCCAGGTCACGGTCCGGGTGGTCAACCGCATGGACGTGACCCGGAGCGCGGGCACGGTGCAACTCTCCGGGCCGGCCGGCTGGACGGGCGCGACGGTGGCGTTCCCGGCGACGCGGCCGGGCGAGGGCGCCAACGTCACCGTGCCGGTGACCGTGCCCGCGGGCGCCTCCGGTTCCGCCGTACTGACCGCGACCTACCGCGCGGACGGCAAGCAGGCGTCGGGCAGTACAACGGTGACCGTCGCGCCGTGATCGTTGGGACGTGAACGTCGTGGCGTGGGCGTCGGGACGTGAGCGTCGGGACGGGACGGGACGGGACGGATGCGTCGTGGCGTGGGCGTCACGACGCATCCGTCCCGTCGTTACGTGGGCGTCGCGCCGCAACCGTTCCGTCGCCGTGCGATCGTCACGACGAGACCGTCCCGTCGCGGCCCGACCGTCGCAACGAGACCGTCCCGTCGCAGCACCCACAACACGACGCAACGGTCACGTCGCGACGCCCCCGGTCAGCCGGCCGGGGACGCCGCCGCAGTCAGGGCGGCCATGTCCACGATCCGGTCGGCGGTTTCCGCCACGGCCGGGTCGTGGGTGGCGACGACGGTGACGCAGCGGTCCTGGTGGGTGCGCTCGGCGAGGAGCGCGGCCAGGTCCCCGGCCTGTGAGCGGTCGACGGCCGCCGTCGGCTCGTCGATGAGCAGCAGGGTGGGCGAGAGGAAGAGGGCCCGGGCCAGGGCGGTGCGCTGGCGTTCGCCGCCGGAGAGCTGATCGGGGCGGTGGCGCAGCCGGTGGCCGAGGCCGACGCGGGTCAGCGCTTCCTCGGCGCGGGTGCGGTGGGCACGGGGGCGTTCGCCGGTGAGCGAGACGACGGCGAGGAGCTGGTCGACGCAGCTCAGTCCGGAGAGCAGGTTGCCGCTCTGGAACATGTAGCCGATCCGTTCCCGGCGGGCCTGGGCGCGCCGGGCGTCGGAGAGCGCGGCCAGGTCCTCCCCGTCGAGCAGGACGGTGCCGGCGGTGGGCCGCAGCAGGGCGCCCGCGACGGCCAGGAGGGTGGACTTGCCCGAGCCGGACGGGCCGACGAGGGCGGTCATCCTGCCCGGTTCGAAGGTGACGTCGAGTCCGTCGAGGACGGTGGTACGGGCATCGTCGGTGCCGAACGCGACGGTGACGCCGCTCAGTTCGAGGCTCATCGGTTGGCTCCCAGCATGGTCAGCGGGTCGGCTCGGGTGACCCGGCGCAGGGTCAGGACGGTGCCCGCGAGGCCGACGGCCGCGACGGTGCACATGGTGGCGGTGAGGGTGGTGGCGGGCAGGCTGAACGGCACCTTCTCGCCCACCAGCAGGCCGACGGCTCCGGCGAGCAGGGCACCGGCCGCGGTGCCGAGGACGACGACGGCGGCGGCCTGGAAGAGGGTGTGGCCGAGCAGTCGGCGGCGGGAGGCGCCCAGGGCGCGCAGCAGGGCGAGTTCGGGCTGCCGCTGCACGGTCCACACGGCGAAGAAGGCGCCGACGACGAGCGGGGCGATCAGGTACAGGAAGACCTGGATGGAGTTCATGGTGACGCGCTCGCCGGTGTAGCCGGGGGCGGCCTCGTACGCCTTCTCCTTGGTGAGGGTGGTGGTGGAGAGGCGGGCGTCGAGGGCGTCGGCCGTCTGCCCGTCCGGCGCGGTGCGCAGCGCCAGGGCGCTGTACTGGGCGGGGATCGCGGCGGCGGTGGCGGCGGGGGCTCCGGGGGTGCTGAAGCGGATGCGCTGCCAGGTCGTCAGCGGAACGTAGGCGACGGGCACATGGCCGTAGCTGGAGCGTTCGGTGGCGCCGACGACGCGCAGCCGGATGTTCAGGCGGTCGATGACGAGGGTGTCGCCCACGCGCACGCCGTCGTCGGCGAGCTGGGCGGACATCACCAGGGTGTTCTCGCCGGCGCCCTTCAGGCCCTCGCCCTCGGTGGTGGAGGGGGCGAGGAAGGATTCCGGGTCGACGCCGAAGGCGGCGATGTCGACCTCGGCGCCCCGGTCCGTGGTGCCCCGGGTGATGGAGACGCCGAGCGGGGTGAGGTCGGTGTCGGACCCCTCGCGCCAGGCGGTGGCGGTCTTCTCGTCGAGGAGGCTGCGGGCGAACTGGTCGGAGCGGGCGTCCGAGGAGAAGACGAGACGTTCGGCGGGCAGCCGCCGCAGGGCGGAGATGGTGTCGTCGCCCAGTCCGGTGGTGAAGCCGGAGACGATGCCGACGAGTGCGGCGACGAGCACCACGACAGACCCCATGAGCAGGAAGCGGCCCCGGGCGGCGCGCAGCTCCAGCAGTGCGAGGAACACGGCGGTTCCCTTCGGTGGATCGATGTTAGGGACGGTATGTCGCCAACATAGATGATGGCGACGTGGCGTCCCTAAGTGGGGGGTGGGTGGCTGCCGGATAGCGGGGCGAGCCCGGTCCGGCCCGCGGGACACGGCCTAAACTGGGCCGGTGCCCAGGATCAGCGCCGCGACCGTCGCCGAGCACCACGCCCAGCAGCGGCTGGCGCTGGTGCGGGCCGCGCGTGAGCTCCTGGAGGGCGGGGACGCCGAGGCGGTGACGTTCACCTCGGTCGCCAGGGCCACCGGCCTGGCCCGCAACAGCGTGTACAAGTACTTCCCCGGCCGCCCCGAGCTGCTGGCCGCCGTCGTCGAGGACGCGATGCCGCGCTGGACGGACGCCATCAGGACGGGCATGTCGGCGGCCACGACCCCCGCGGAGAAGATCGCCGCCTACGTGTCCTCGCAACTGGACCTCGTGCGCGGCGGCGAACACCGGATCGCCCAGGCGCTGGCCCGGGTCAAGGACGCGACGCTGGTGCGGGAGAGCGCGGCGCGGGTCCACCACGAGCTGCTGACCCCGCTGATCGGGGCGCTGACCGAGCTGGGCGAACAGGACCCCCGGCGCACGGCGCTGCTCCTCCAGGGCATCGTCAACGCGGCCACCACGGCGATCGAGAACGGCGACGACAGCGCGGCGGTGACGGACCGGGCGGTCCGGATGGCCGTCACCGCGGTCACCGGGTCCGGGGACGGCCGGAACGGCCGGAACGGCCGGAACGGCCGGAACGAGGGCTGAGCCGTCCGCGCCCGACGCGGGCATGGCGGCGTCCGGGCGCCGGGAGCGATCTTCGCGTACGGACTTCCGGTACGCCGAGCGGCGCCGGGGCGGCGGCCCCGCACGCCCTACGAGCCGGTGACGGTCTTCTCCAGCAGGGCCTGGAGGGCGCGCTGCTGCTCGGGGCCCAGCGCCTCCAGCGGCGAGTCCTGGGAGAGGAGTTGGAGGAGCCGTTCACGCAGGGCTCCCCCCTCGGCGGTGAGGACGAGGTGTTTGGCGCGGCGGTCGGTGGGGTGGGCGCGCCGTTCGGCCAGGCCCTGCTTCTCCAGCTTGTCGATGACGAAGGTGGCGTTGGAAGGTTCGCAGCTCATGCGCTCGGCGAGCTCCCGCATGGTCATCGGCCCGGTCATCTCCCGCAGCGCGGTCGCCTGCGCGGCGGTCAGGCCCAGGGTGGCGGCACAGCGGCGCACGTGGTCGGCGATGCGGTGGGCGAGCCCGTTCACCAGGCCGCACAGCTCCCGTTCGGCGATGAACCGCGCGTGCGGAGAGGTCGTCATGACCTCAGTCTACCCACTCCATCAAGTCATAATAATTACAGCTTGAATGTTTCTAGCTTGACGCTTATGGTGGCCGAGCGCCCGCCGCCGGACCCGGTGGCGACCGAAGCGCCTGACGAACGAGGGAGCGAGCCATGACGGATCCGCGCGAGGACCGGGGCGAGCGGCTGCGGCGTCCCGCGGGGCCGCGCAGCCTACGGCTGGGCGACACGACGGTGTCCTTCGTGCCGGACGGGGCCATCCAGGGCCGGCCGAGCGCCTGGCTGCCGGGCACGACGGCCGAGTTCTGGGCGGACCGCCCGGAGTACCTGGACGCGTCCGGCCATCTGGTGGCGAGCACGGGCGGCCTCCTGGTGGAGTACGGGGACCGCGCCCTGCTGATCGACGCGGGGCTGGGCCCGCTCTCGGCTCCGGCCGATCCGTCGACACCGAACGGCGCGCTGCACGGCGGCGCCCTCCTGGACGGCCTGGCCGCGCTCGGCCGCCGGCCGGAGCGGATCGAGGCGCTGGCCTTCACCCACCTGCACCCCGACCACGTCGGCTGGGCCACGCACCCCGCCCCGGGCACCGGCCGGTCCGCGTTCGCCTCCGCCGACCATCTGGTGGCCGAACCGGAGTGGGCCGCCCTGCGGGCGGCACAGCAGGCGGGCGGAACGCCCGACGAGGTCACCGCGGCCCTCGCCCCCCGCGTGCGCACGATGACCGACGGACAGGAGATCTTCCCGGGCGTGCGGGCCCGCATCGCCGCCGGCCACACCGAGGGACACACGGAGTTCGTCATCACCGGGGGCGGGACCCGCCTGATCGCCTTCGGCGACTCCCTGCACACCCCGGTCCAGGTGGACCATCCCGAGCTGTCCTGCGTCTACGACCACGACCGGGCCGCGGCGACCGCGCACCGCCGGCGCCTCCTCGCGGAGCTGGAGGAGCCGGACACGATCGGCTTCGGCGTCCACTTCGCCGACGTGGTGTTCGGGCGGGTCCGGCGCGACGGCGGCGGACCCGGTTGGCACCCGGTGGACGACTGAGGCACCGACGCCGGCCGCCCCTCTTCCCCGTACCGGAACGGCCCCGCTAGCGAACGGGCGCCGGCTCCAGGCGGGCGCGGATGCCGTCGAAGTGGGTGCGCATGGCCCGGACCGCGCGTTCGCCGTCGGCCGCCGCGACGGCCTCGACGATCTCGCGGTGCTGGGCGCAGGTGACCGCCGGGTCCTGGTGGCCGTCGTCGAAGTCCTCGCGGACCCGGTCCATGGCCGCCCAGAAGGCGTCGAGCACCTCGCTGAGCAGGTGGTTGTCCAGAGCGGCGTAGAGCGCGGGATGGAAGGCCCGGTCGGTGGCGCGGGCGACGCGACCGGTGGCCGCCTCCCGCTCCATCGCGGCCACCAGCCCCCGGAGCACCGCGAGGTCCCCCTCCGGGACCCCGGCCGCCACCGCCCCGACCAGCCCCGCCTCCAACGCCTCGCGCACCTTCATCAGTTCGGCGAGACCGGGCTCGCCCTGGCGATGGCGCACGGCGGCGCGGAAGGCCAGGCCCTCGACGAACGGCGACAGGGAGAGCGAGCCCACGAAGGTGCCGTAGCCCCGCCGGATCTCGACGACGTTGACCGCCTGGAGGGATTTCAGAGCCTCGCGCACCGAGACCCGGCCCACGTCGAACAGTTCCATCAACTCGCCCTCGGTGGGCAGCATGTCGCCCGGGGCGAGCCGCCGTTCGAGGATCAGCTCCTTGAGCCTGCGCTCGATGTCCTGCGCCATGGTGGGCCGCGCCACAACGTCCTCCCGGAGTGCCGTTGCCCCTTGACCGTTCGCAGGAGCATCTGTTTAAGGTGAGCCAGACATCAGACATCTTACGTCTCATGTTTTGATCCGGGTAGCCGCTCGGGCCCCGGACCGCTGTCCCGATCAGCTGGAGCCCCTCACCATGCCTCTGACCGCACCGTTGCGCGGCGTCGTCCCGCCGGTCTGCACCCCGCTCGATCCCCGGGGGGAGGTCGACACCGCCTCCCTCGCCCGGCTCGTCGACCACCTCGTGAGCGGGGGCGTGCACGGGCTCTTCGCGCTCGGTTCCACCAGCGAGGTCGCCTACCTCACCGACGAACAGCGCGGCACGGCCCTGGAGACCGTCGTCAACGCGGCCGACGGCCGCGTCCCGGTCCTGGCCGGCGTCATCGACACCACCACGCCCCGGGTCGTCGAGCACGCCCGCACCGCCGCCGCCCTCGGCGCCGACGCCCTCGTGGCGACGGCCCCCTTCTACACCCGCACCCACGCCCGCGAGATCGCCGGCCACTTCCGCCGGCTGCGCGCCGAGGTGGACCTGCCGCTGTTCGCGTACGACATCCCGGTCGCCGTGCACAGCAAGCTCTCCGCCGCCCTGGTGCGCGAACTGGCCGAGGACGGCACGCTCGCCGGGCTCAAGGACAGCAGCGGCGACGAGGGCGGGCTGCGCCGGCTCGTCGTCGCCCTGGGTGGCCGGGAGGGCCGCGCGGACGGCCCGGCCCCGGACTTCAGCGTCCTGACCGGCTCCGAACTGACCGTGGACGCGGCCCTGCTGGCCGGCGCCGACGGTGTCGTCCCGGGCCTCGGCAACGTGGACCCGGCCGGATACGTCCGGCTGTACGAGGCCGCGCGGGGCGGCGACTGGACGCTCGCCGCGAAGGAGCAGGAGCGGCTGGTCGAGCTGTTCGCCATGGTCGACGCGGGCCCCGAGGCGGACATGGGCCGCAGTTCCTCGGCGCTCGGCGCGTTCAAGGCGGCGCTCCAACTGCTGGGCGTGATCGAGTGCGGCGACACCGCGTTCCCGCAGATCCCGCTCTCGGCCGAGTCCGTCGCGGTGGTCTCCGGGCGGCTGCGCGGCGCCGGCCTGCAGCCGGTCCGATGACCGCCGCGGCGCGGACCGGCGGCAGGCCCGTCGTCGGGCTCGACCTCGGCGGGACGAAGATCGACGCGGCGCTGCTCGGCCCGGACGGCACGGTGCTGGCCCGGCACAGCAGGCCCACCCCCGCCCGGGAGGGCGCGGCGGCGGTGCTCGACGCGCTCGCGGCGGCGGCGGCCGAGGTCGACCCGGACCGCACCGCCGCCGCCCTCGGCATCGCGGCGGCCGGGGTGATCGACCCCCGTACCGGCAGGGTCACCAGCGCCACCGACTCACTCAGCGGCTGGGCGGGCACCCCGCTGGGCACCGGCCTGGCCGACCGCACGGGCTACCCGGTGGCCTGCGACAACGACGTACGCGCCACCGCCGGTCCGGAGCTGGCCGCGCTCCTGGCGGAGGGCGGCGGCCACGGTTCGCTGCTCTTCGCCGCGATCGGCACCGGGGTCGGCGGCGCCGTCGCCGTGGACGGCCGGATGCTGCACGGGGCGGCCGGTGTCGCCGGGCACCTGGGGCATGTGCCGAGCCCCGAGGCGGCCGGGCTGCCGTGCACCTGCGGAGCCACCGGCCATCTGGAGGTCATCGCCTCGGGACCGGGCATCGCCGCCCACTACGAGCGGCTGACCGGAGGCGCCGTGGACCGGCTGGAGACCGTCGCCGCGCGCGCCGCGCGGGGCGAGGCCCACGCCGTCACCGCCATCACCACCGGCGCGGCGGCGGCCGGACGGGTCCTCGGCGGCCTCGCCAACGCGCTCGGCCCGGACCGGGTCGTCGTCGGCGGCGGGGTCCCCCGGATCGGTCCGCTGTACGGGAACGCCCTGCGGGACGCCTTCGCGCAGGAGCTGATGCCCCCGCTGCGCGGCCTCGTCCCCCGGGCCCCGGTCCTCGGACACGACGCGGCCGTGCGCGGCGCCGCCGCCCTCACCACCACCCTTCCCCTCCACCACCCGGGAGCACTTCGATGACCGGCACCGAAACGACCGCACGGGACCTGGCCGCCGCCCTCCGGGGCAGGCTGATCGTGTCCTGTCAGGCCCCTCCGGGCGATCCGATGCGGGAGACGTCCACCCTGGTCCGGCTCGCCCGCGCGGCGGCGGCCGGGGGCGGGGCGGCGATCCGGGCCAATGAGCCCGAGGTCGTGGCGGCGGTCGCCGCCGCCGTGGACCTGCCCGTGATCGGGCTGTGGAAGGACGGCGACACCGGGGTCTACATCACCCCGACCGTCCGGCACGCCCTGGCCGTGGCCGGGGCGGGGGCGGCCGTCGTCGCCGCCGACGCCACCGACCGGCCGCGCCCCGACGGCTCGACCTTCGCCGAGCTGGTCGAGGCGGTGCACGCCGCCGGCGCGCTGGTGATGGCCGATGTGTCCACGCTCGCCGAAGGCGTCACGGCCGCCGCGCTGGGCGCGGACTTCGTCTCCACGACCCTGTCCGGTTACGTACCGGGGCAGCCGAAGCAGACCGGTCCTGATCTCGCGCTGGTCGCGGAGCTGTCCGCCGCGATCGACGTCCCCGTGGTCGCCGAGGGCCGGATCGCCACCCCCGAGGAGGCGGCGAAGGCGCTGGAGCTCGGCGCGCACAGCGTCGTCGTCGGCACAGCCATCACCGCCCCCACGGCCCTGACCGCGCGTTTTGTCGCGGAAATCACCCGGCCCTGACGATCCCCACCGCGCGGGACGGCTGTTCAACGGCGAACACCGTCCCGCATCCTGGAGTCACCGTGCACACCTCACCCCCCGCGCTCCCCTGGTACCGCCAGGTGAGCCGCACCCAGTGGAAGTCGTTCTTCGCCGCCTGGATCGGCTATGTCCTCGACGGCTTCGACTTCGTGCTGATCACCCTCGTGCTGACCGAGATCAGCGACGACTTCGGTCTGAGCACGGTGCAGGCGGCCAGTCTGGTCTCCGGCGCGTTCATCACCCGCTGGCTGGGCGGCGCCGTGCTCGGCGCGCTGGGCGACCGCTACGGCCGCAAGGTCTCCATGGTGCTCAGCATCCTGCTGTATTCGCTGGGCACCTTCGCCTGCGGCTTCGCGTGGAACTACCACAGCCTGTTCGCGGCCCGGCTGGCCATCGGGATGGGCATGGCCGGGGAGTACAGCGCCAGCTCCACGTACGTCATGGAGAGCTGGCCCGCCGCGCTGCGCAACCGGGCCAGCGGCTTTCTGATCTCCGGCTTCTCGGTGGGCTCGGTGCTCGCGGCGCAGGTCTACGACTGGGTGGTGCCCTCGCTCGGCTGGCGCTGGATGTTCTACCTCGGGCTGATCCCGATCGCCGTCGCGCTGTGGATGCGGCGGGCTCTGCCGGAGGCCGAGGAGTGGACCGAGTCCGTCGCGGAGGAGGCCGAGCGGCCCCGTCCGCTCCGGCCGCTGTTCCTCACCCCGCGCCGGGCCACCGCCAACACGGTCCTGGTCGCGGTCGCCACCGTGTCGTTGTTCCTCGTCTTCACCCCGGGCGGCGCCGGAGCGGTGCCCGCTCTCTCGGTGGTTGCCGGCCTCTCGCTCGCCGCGCTCGCGGTGCAGTTGGGCGGGCGGCGCGGCTGGGTGCTGTACCTGTCGATGATCGTGACGCTGTTCTTCGCGTTCCTGTACTCCTGGCCGATCCAGGCCCTGCTGCCCACGTATCTGAAGACCGAGCTGGGCTACACCACGGACCAGGTCACCGACGTCCTGTACTTCGCGGGCTTCGGGACCATGGTGGGCTGCTGGGCGGCCGGCTTCCTCGGTGACCTGATCGGTACGAAGAAGGCGTACGCGCTGACGCTGCTGGCCTCGCTCGCCTTCGTCTATCCGGTCTTCGCGGTGCGCGACCACCTGGTGCTCCTGGGCGTCCTGCTCTTCCTGCTCCAGGCCACGAGCTTCGGCATCTCCGGGCTGCTCCCCCGCTGGATCGGCGGCCACTTCCCCACCCGGAGCCGGGGAGCGGCGCTCGGCTTCACCTACAACGTGGGCGCGCTCGGCGGGGCCGTCGCCCCGGTCCTCGGGGCGCATCTGGCCTCCGGGATGGACCTCGGGCAGGCGCTCGCCGTGCTGACCTTCGCCGGCACCGTGATCGTGGTCGCGCTGGTCGGCTTCGACGTGCCGGCCCGGCTGAACCGGCTGGCGGACCCGTCGGCCGGGGACGACCATCTGGCCGCGGCCCCGCGGGCCGGGGCACCGGTCCCCGTCCGGCGGTGAGCGAGGTGGCGGGCCCGCGACGGGCCCGCCCCTGCGTCCGTCAGACCGCGAGGCGTTCGAAGACGGCGGCCAGGCCCTGGCCGCCGCCGATGCACATCGTCTCCAGGCCGTAGCGGGCCTCGCGGCGGTGCAGTTCGCGGGTGAGGGTGGCGAGGATACGGGCCCCGGTGGCGCCGACGGGGTGGCCGAGGGAGACGCCGGAGCCGTTGACGTTGATCCGCTCCTCGTGGTCCTTCTCCCCCAGACCCAGCTCCCGGGTGCAGGCGAGGACCTGGGCGGCGAACGCCTCGTTCAGCTCGATCAGGTCGAGGTCGGCCAGGGTGAGCCCGGCGCGGTCGAGGGCGGCGCGGGTGGCGGGGACCGGGCCGATGCCCATCGTGGCGGCGGGGACCCCGGCGCGGGCGAAGGAGACCAGCCGCACCAGCGGAGTCAGCCCGAGGCGTTCGGCGGTGGCGGCGCTGGTGACCAGGCAGGCGGCGGCCGCGTCGTTCTGCCCGCTGGCGTTGCCCGCGGTGACCGTGGCGTCCGGGTCCGACGTGGCCATGACCGGGCGGAGCGCGGCGAGCTGTTCGGCGGTGGTGTCGGGCCGGGGGTGCTCGTCGGCGGTGACCACGGTGTCGCCCTTGCGGCCCTTGACGGTGACGGCGACGGTCTCCGCCGCGTACCGCCCCTCCGCCGCCGCCCGCCCGGCGCGCCGCTGCGAGCGCAGGGCCAGGGCGTCCTGGTCGGCGCGGCTGATCCCGTAGGCGCGCCGCAGGTTCTCGGCGGTCTCGATCATGCCGCCGGGGACCGGGTGGTTCTCGCCGCCGGCCGTGACCCGGCCGCGGGCCAGCGCGTCGTGGAGCTGGAGGCCGGGCCCCTTGATGCCCCAGCGGCCCTCGTGCGTGTAGTAGGGGGCCGCGCTCATCACGTCCACGCCGCCCGCGATCACGACCTCGCTGAAGCCGGCCCGGATCTGCATCGCGGCGTCCAGGACCGCCTGGAGCCCGGAACCGCAGCGGCGGTCGATCTGCGAGCCGGTGACCGTCTGCGGGAGTCCGGCGTCCAGCGCGGCGACCCGGCCGATGGCCGGGGCCTCGGCCGACGGGTAGGAGTGGCCGAGGATCACCTCGTCCACCCGGTCGGGGTCGATGCCGGTCCGGGCGACGACCTCGCCGATCACGCGGGCGGCGAGGGCGGCCGGCTTCTGCCCGGCGAACACCCCGCCGAAGCGGCCGATCGGGGTGCGCAGGGGTTCGCAGATCACGACGTCGAGAGGGTCGGGCACGGCGGGGCCTTTCCGGGGAGCGGGAGACAGGGGTCGAACACGACCCTCGCACCCCGGACTGATTCGGTCCAATATCCGGTTTCCCCGGGTTCAAGACGGAGAACGTCTCAATCGACCGCTCGGCCGCTCCTCGGACGGCCCCGCCGTGCCGGTTCCGTCAGACGCGGGTCTGGGTGGCGAGCATCAGCCGCAGGGCCCGGGTCAGCGCGTTGTCCTCACCGAAGTCAGACCCCGGCCGGCACCTCGACCAGCTCGCCGTGGGCGAGGACCAGGACGCCGCAGGAACCGGTCCGTGCCGTGCCGGCGCCGCCCAGCCACTCGCCGTAGGCGGCGGACGTGGTGTCCAGATGCGCCCGGCCGCGCCGTCCGACCTCGGCCATCAGATCGTCGACCCCGGTCAGTTCGTCCAGAGCTTCTCCTGGTCGCGCAGGAACTCGTAGGTGGCCAGCGCCTCCGCCCGGGTCTCGGTGGCGGCATCTCCAGGGCCAGCAGCTCCCACCAGCGGCTCATCACCGCGACCGCCTGGGCGTAGGTCGGCGGGTGGGAGAAGTGCTCGGGGTCCTTGAACACGGCGATCGCGTCGCGCGCCCAGGTGGCCGTCAGCCCCTCGGCGGCCAGGGTCTGCCGGTAGCGGATCTCGTCGTGGCGGCGCGGGGCGGCCGACCGTGCCCCGGTCTCCGCGCAGAGCCGGCGGGCGGAGTCGAGGGCGGCGCCGAAGCGCTCCGGATCGGCCAGGGCGCGACCGGGCTGCTGCCCGCCGCGCGGTACGTCGTGAAGGTCCTGGACCGGCACTACGTGGAACCGGAGCCGGGCCGTATCGCCTGGTACCTGCCCCGCGTGGTGGAGCGGTCCGGGCTCGCGAACCTGCCGGGGCTCCCGGCGGGCACACCGGTCGTGGTGCGGGAGTACGTCGCGCACGACGCGGAGTACCGGGTCTACATGACCTGGGGCGAACTGCACGCCTTCGAGGTGGCGAAGGAGCACCCCGAGGACGTCTGGACCCGGCCGGACGCGGTGGCGGTGCGGCGGGTCCCGGTGCCGGACGCCGTGGCCTCGGCGGTCCGGGCGCTGGGCGCGGACCTCGGCGTCGTCCACGGGGCGTTCGACCTGCTGCGGGCCGGGGACGAGCCGGTGTTCCTGGAGGTGAACGCGCACGGGGACCGGGACTGGTTCGAGCACCGGGCCGGGACCGACGTGGTGACCCGGGCCGTCGTGCGGTCCGTGCGCGACCTCCACCGCTCGGTGCTCGGCGGGGCCCGCCCGGCGGCGGTCAGTCTGCTGGCGTTCCTCGGCGCGGGCCGGTGACCGGACGGGCCGGGGTGGGCAGCGCGGTCTCCGCGACGGCGAGCACGGCGCGCAGCGCCGCCGAGGGGTTGTCGGTCCGCCAGGCGAGCGCGGCCTGGCGGCGGACGGGCGGTCCGGCCGGCCTGCGGTAGACCAGGCCGCTCTGCCGGATGTGCTGGACGGAGCTGACGGTCAGCGTGACCCCGACACCGGCCGCGACCAGCGCCAGGATGGTGTACGAGTCGGGGGCCTCCTGCACCACCCGGGGGGTGAACCCGGCGGACTCGCACGCCTCGACCATGGCGTCGCGGACGGTGGAGCCGGCGTTCGCCGGGAAGGAGACGAAGGGCTCCCCGGCCAGCGCGTCGAGCGGGATCTCCTCGCGGGCGGCGAGCGGATGGTCGTAGGGCAGCGCGCACACCAGCTCCTCCTCCCCGATCACCCGCACCTCCACCCCGGGCCGGTTCACCGGCAGCCGGACGAACCCCAGGTCCAGCGAGCCGTCCGCGACCCGGGCGAGCGCCACGTTGGCGTAGGTCTGCCCGGTCATGACCAGCTCGATCGCGGGGTGGGCGGCCCGGACCGCCCGGGTGAGCAGGGGCAGCGTCTCGTGGCTGGAGGCACCGGCGAAGCCGATGCTGACCCGGCCGTACTCGCCGCGCCCGGCGGCCCGCGCCGCCCGTACCGCCGTGTCCAGATCGTCGAGCACCCCGCGCACCGGCTCCAGGAAGGACTCCCCGGCACCGGTCAGCCGCACCGAGCGGGTGTTGCGTTCGAAGAGCTGGACGCCCAGCTCCCTCTCCAGCCGGCGGATCTGCTGGCTCAGCGGCGGCTGGGCCATCTGGAGCCGCCGGGCGGCCCGTCCGAAGTGCAGTTCCTCGGCCACGGCGAGGAACGCCTCCAGATGGCGCAGTTCCATACCGGTCCCTCCCGTTCGCCGCCATTGATGCGTACGGCGTCCTGATCCGAGACTAATTCGGTAGTGGACGCCGATCAATGACGGCTGGCAGGGTGGGGCCGCCTCCCCGCACCCGCGGAGGCGACCGCGTACACGATCAGGCCGGCGGCACCCCGCCCCTCGAAAGGACCGTGACCCGCATGCGTATCAGGATCGTCGGCGCCGGAGCCATGGGGCGGGGCATCGCCCAGTGGGCGGCCTCGGCCGGACACACCGTCGAACTGGCCGACGTCCGCGCGGAGGCGGTGGCCGACGCGGTCGCCTTCGTCCGGTCCATGCTCGGCCGGGCCGTCGAGAAGGGCCGGATGTCGGCCGGGGACGCGGCGGACGCGGTGGACCGGATCGTCCCGCTGGACGATCCGTGGGCGGCCGGTCCCGACGTGGACCTCGTCGTCGAGGCCGTGCGCGAGGACCTGGAGACCAAGGCGGAGGTGTTCGGCCGGCTGGAGCGGGTGCTGCCGGCCTCCACGGTGCTGGCGACCAACACCTCCTCGCTCTCGGTCACCCGGATCGCGGCCACGCTGAAGGATCCGACGCGGCTGGCCGGACTGCACTTCTTCAACCCGGTTCCGCTGATGCGGATCGTCGAGGTGGTCCCCGGCGCCACCACCCGGCCGGACATCCCGCCGCTGCTGACCGCCCTGGTGGAGAGCTGTGGACACCGCGCGGTGACGGTCGCCGACACCCCGGGATTCCTCGTCAACCACGCGGGGCGCGGTCTGGTGACGGAGGCACTGGCGCTGCTGGAGGAGCGGGTCGCCGACCCGGCGGGCATCGACCGGGTGGCCCGGGACGTGCTGGGGCTGCGGATGGGCCCCTTCGAGCTGATGGACCTCACCGGACTCGATGTGACCGCCGCGGTGATCGACTCCATCTGGGAGGGCTTCCGGTACGAGGACCGGCTCCGCCCCTCCAGCCTGACCCCGAACCGGGTGGCCGCCGGACTGCACGGCCGCAAGACGGGGCGCGGCTGGTTCGCCTACGGGCCCGGGGCCGCCGGGCCCGCCCCGGAGGCCCCGGTGACCGGCGATCCGGACCGGCCGGTCCTGGTGGTGGCCGCCTCCCCGTCCGGTGAGGGGGACGCGGCCCGGCTGCGCGCGGCGCTGGCCTCGGCGGGCGCCCGGGTCCAGGACGGCCCGGAACCGTCGGACGGCGCGCTGGTGCTGGTCCCGGTGTGGGGGACGACGGTCGCCTCGGCCGTCGCGGAGCTGGGGCTGCCCGCCGGCCGCACCTTCGGGGTGGACCCGCTGCCGGCCGCCGGGCGGCGCCGGGTGCTGGCCGTGACCCCGGCGGCGGGGCCGGACGCGGCGCGGGACGCGCGGGCGGTGCTGGCGCGGGCGGCAGACGGCGGGGAGCCGTTCGCGGTGTCGGTGGTGCGGGACACGGCGGGCTCGGTCGCGCAGCGGCTCCTCGCGTCGATCGTGTCCGTCGCCGCGTCGATCGCGGAGCGCGGGCCCGCCGCACCGGCCGAGATCGATCTGGCGGTCACGGCCGGACTCGGCTACCCGTGCGGCCCGCTGGCCTGGGGCGACCGGATCGGCGCGGGCCGGATGCTGGAACTCCACCGGGCGCTGCACACCACCACGGGCGATCCGCGCCACCGTCCGACCCGCTGGGTGACCGAACGCGCCGCGCTCGGCCTGGCTCTGACGGACCCGGGCACCTCGCCCGAGGACTGCACGGACCCGGAGGCGTAGCCCCGGACGGCCGCTCGCCCACCCCACCGCGTCGACCCGTCGGCCGGCCGTTCCCGGGGCGCGGCGGCCGGGGTCGCGGCAGCCCGTCGCCGGGCCGGTCCCGGGGACACGGTCACAGCAGCCCCGTGCGCGGCAGGGAGACCCGGCTGCGCGCGGGGTCGCCGGGGCGCTCCCGGTCGTACAGCACGACCGTGCGCCGTCCCAGCGCGGCGCGGGCGACGACGGCGGGGAAGGTGCGGCGCACCCCGTCCCCGTCGGTGAAGACGACCTGGACCCGGCCTCGGTGGCGGCTCACCCGGTCCCAGCCGTGCAGCTCCGCCTCGGCGGTGGCCAGCCGGCCGCGCAGCCGCAGCCGGTGCAGCCCGTTGGTCCTGCGCAGGCTGCTCGCGGCGCCCGCGACGGCGGCCAGGGCGAAGAGCGCGGCGGCGACGTCGGAGACGGTGATCCAGTCGGCGGCGGTGAGCGGGTCCAGCAGCCAGCCCGCGGATTCGTCGGCCCTTGGCTCGCCCCGGTCCACGGCCGTCCGCCAGCCCGCTCCGAACGCGAGGGCGGCCAGGGTCAGGGCCGCCCCGGGGGCCGCACGGTGCAGGAAGCGCCGCGCCAGGAGCGCCAGGGCGGCCACGAGGACCGCGCCCAGGAAGGGGGCGCCGCCCGCGAGGTCGTCGGTGGCACACTCGGAGGCGTCACAGGTCCAGCGGACCCGGGCGCTCTCGGCGGAGCTGATGTGGAAGAGCATCCAGACCTGCCAGGCCAGCAGCGCGCAGGCCACCGCCAGTGGTGCCCGCGCGACGATCGCTCCACGTGTCATTTCTCGACCTCCCCGCCCGTGAACCTATGCCACGCCCGGGTCCCCGGACGCGGTGGGTCCGGCATCGTCCGAGGTGGGAGGGGCCGCACGGGCCGGCCTGCCACGGCAAGGGACGCGACCGATTCGTTCAAGACCCGGGGGCGTGCGCGGCCCTACGGTCGGGTCATGACTCCACGACTCGACGCGATCGGCATCGTCACGGCGGACCTGGCGGCCTCGCTCGCCTTCTACCGCAGGCTCGGAATCGACATCCCCGAAGGCGCGGAATCGGCGCCCCATGTCGAAGCGGCGCTCCCGGGCGGACAGCGCCTGCTGTGGGACACCGAGGACGTCGTCCGCTCCTTCGATCCCCACGGGACCCCGGGACACGGCTCGGAACGGCTCGGTCTCGCCTTCCTCTGCGACAGTCCCGCTGAGGTCGACTCCGTCTACGAGGAGCTGACCGGGGCCGGGTACCGGGGGCATCTGAAGCCGTGGGACGCGGTGTGGGGGCAGCGGTACGCGGTGGTCCTCGACCCGGACGGCTGCGGGGTGTCGCTGTTCGCCCCGGCGGACTGACCGCGTCAGCGCCCTTCCAGATAGGCGGTCAGGGTGGTGCCGGCCAGGGCGCGCATCTCCCTGGCCAGGTGCGCCTGGTCGGCGCAGCCCGCCGCGACGGCGGCCTGCGCGTACGGCGCTCCGGCGCGGACCAGGGCCAGGGCCCGTTGCAGCCGGAGCACCCGGGCGAGCGTCTTGGGGCCGTAGCCGAACGCGTCCAGGCAGCGGCGGTGCAGTTGCCGGGCGCCCAGTCCGGCGGAGCGGGCGGTGTCCGCGACGCTCCGGCCCGCGTCGAGGCGGGCGGCGACGGCGCGCATCAGCGGGTCGGGCGGCTCGGTGCGGGCGGCCCGGTGCAGGGCGATGGACTCCAGCGCGGTCGCGGGGTCGGCGGCCGAGGCGACGCGTTCGGTCAGTTCGCGGACGCGGGCCCCGGACCACAGCGCCTCCAGCGGGACCCGGCGGTCGCGCAGTTCGTGCGCCGGTACGCCGAGCAGCGCGGGCGCCGTACCGGGGGCGAACCGGACGCCGGCGAAGGTGCCGCCGGTCGTGGCGGGGGCCTGGGCCCGGGTGTCCGGACCGGCCACGAGGAGCCGTCCGCCGATCCAGAGCAGGTCCATGCAGCCGTCGGGCAGCACCGGCCGCGCCGCGCCCGGGGACACGGTCAGCGTCCAGAGCAGGGCGCCCTCCAGCCTCGACGCGCGCTCTTCGTAGCTGTGGCCCATGCCACTAGTCTCGTGGACGCAGGGTTCGGCACGCACACGCGGTATCGGCATCCCGGGGGCGTTCATGGCGTCGATGATGGAGTTCACGACGGAGAGCGGTGCGACGGTGACGGTCGAAGTCGACCGGCATGTGCCCGGTGCCCGGCTGGTCGCGCGCGACGGGCACGCACTGGCGCGGGCGGGGCGCACCTTCGACAGCGCCCTCCAGGGCATCCGGTCGGCGGCCGAGTCGGCGCTCGCCGTGTTCCGCGACGGGGTGCTGAAGCCGGACGGGGTGGAGCTGGAGTTCGGGGTGAAGATCACCTCGGAGGCCGGGGCGGTGATCGCGAAGAGCGCGATGGAGGGCCATCTCGTGGTCAAGCTGTCGTGGTCCCCGGGCTCCCAGCCCGCCGTGCCTCCCGCACCGCCGGCGGCCGCTCCCCCGCCCGCCGTTCCGGCCCCGACGCCGCCGGTCCCCGCACCGGCCCCGCCCGCTCCCCCGGCGGTCCCGCCGGCCGGCTGACGGCCCGGGGCGCCGCTCACTCCCCTTGCGGAGGGGGGTGCGGCTTCTCCGTCCGGTCGGGCTCCTTCTCCTTCTCGCGGCTCGGCTGGAGCCGCGACTTCACGTCGTCCGGCGGCAGGAACCGCGACCAGCGCTCGGGGAACTCGGACGGCATGTACGGCAGGTCGCCGTCCTCGATGTCGTCGTCCTCTCCCCCGTCCCCGTGCTCCGCCTGGGCGCGGGCCACGAGCTCGGCCGCCTGGGCGGCCCGCGCCCGGTCGCTCGCCGCGCGGGCGGCGGCCGTCGCCACCGACGGCCAGACGCGGTCGATGGCCGCGTTCACGGCCGCGCCCACCAGAACCGCGAAGGCGGAGATGCCGATCCACAGCAGCACCGCGATCGGGGCCGCGAGCGAACCGTAGATCGTGGGGCCCTCGACCGTACTGGTGAGGTAGATCCTCAGCAGGAAGCTTCCGAGCACCCACATCGTCAGGGCCACCAGGGCGCCCGGGGTGTCCTCGATCCACGGCGAGCGGACCGGGACGGACACGTGGTAGAGCGTCGTCAGGAAGGCGATGGACAGCACGATCACCAGCGGCCAGTACAGGACGCTTATGAGCTCGGTGCCCCAGGGGATCAGCTCCACCACCCGGTCCGGACCGACGACGAGCAGCGGCAGCACCACCGCGCCGAGCAGCAGCGCCACCACGTACAGGAGGAAGGCGAGCATCCGCGTCTTGACGATGCCCCGGTGCCCGTCGAGTCCGTACATCACGGTGATCGTGTCGATGAAGACGTTGACCGCGCGCGAACCGGACCAGAGGGCGATCGCGAAGCCGATGGAGATGACGTCGGGGCGGGCCCCGGTCGTGACATCAGCGAGCAGCGGTTTGGCGAAGTCGTTGACGCCCCGCTCGGAGAGCACCGTCTGGGCGGCGCTGAGGATGTTGCGCTCGATGGAGGCGACCGTGGTGGTGCTGGTCCACTCGTCGACGTATCCGAGCAGGCCGATCAGACCGAGCAGCAGCGGCGGCAGGGACAGCAGGGTGAAGAACGCCGCCTCGGCGGCGAGTCCCAGGATGCGGTACTCCATGCACGAGTTGACGGTGTCCTTGAGCAACTGCCAGGCCATGTGCCGCTTGGACACGTTGCGGTAGAGCACTCGGGCCCGGTGGAGCCGGCCCGCCCGCCGCTCGGGTGTTTCATTTGCTGCCTGCACGTCCTTACCGTATCGGCATGGCAGCCAGCACCCACACCGTGTCCAATCAGCCCCCTCCGCTCCTCGGCTACGACGTCTTCGCGGCGGACCGGGTGCTCGTGGAGGCGGTGGAGCGGCATCTTCCGGAGGATCTGCTCGGGCCGGCCCGGACGGCGCTGGGCGAGCTGGGCCGGGCGGCCGGTTCCGCGCAGGCCGCGAAATGGGCCGAGCGGGCCGACGCCTGTCCGCCGAGGCTGCGCACCCACGACCGCTACGGGCACCGGATCGACGAGGTGGAGTTCGATCCGGCCTGGCACCGGCTGCTCGGCCATGCCGTGGGCGCGGGCCTGACGGACGCCTGGGACGTGCCGGGCGGGCATGTGCGCCGGGCCGCGGGGTTGCTGGTGTGGACGCAGGCCGAGGCCGGGCACGGCTGCCCGGTCTCGATGACCCACGCCGCGGTGCCGGCGCTGCGGACCGAACCGGAGCTGGCGGCCCTCTGGGAGCCGCTGCTGACCTCGCACGTGTACGAGGAGGGGCTGCGCCCCGTGGGTCTCAAGTCCGGGGCGCTGCTGGGGATGGCCATGACGGAGAAGCAGGGCGGCTCCGACGTACGGTCGCACACGACGCGGGCCGAGCCGCTGTCCGAGGACGGCGCCTATCTGCTGACCGGGCACTCGTGGTTCTGCTCGGCGCCGATGTCCGACGGGTTCCTGGTGCTGGCCCGGGCCCCGGGCGGGCTGACCTGCTTCCTGCTGCCCCGGGTGCTGCCCGACGGCACTCGCAACGTCTTCGCGATCCAGCGGCTCAAGGACAAGCTGGGCAACCGGTCCAACGCCTCGGCCGAGGTCGAGTTCGACGGGACGTGGGCGCGGCGGGTCGGTGAGGAGGGGCGCGGGGTGCGCACCGTCATGGGCACGGTGGCGGCGGCCCGGCTGGACTGTGTGACCGGTTCGGCGGCGCTGATGCGGCAGGCGGTGGCCCAGGCCGTCCACCACACCACCTACCGGCACGCCTTCGGAGGGGCGCTGGCCGACAAGCCGCTGATGCGCAACGTGCTGGCCGATCTGGCGGTGGAGTCGGAGGCGGCGACGGTCCTGGCGCTGCGGCTGGCGGCGGCCCTCGACGCGGGGTCCGCGGCCGAGACGGCGTTCCTGCGGCTCGCGGTGCCGGTGGCGAAGTACTGGGTGGCCAAGCGGTGCACGCCGCTGGTGGCCGAGGCACTGGAGTGCCTGGGCGGCAACGGCTATGTGGAGGAGTCGGGGCTGCCCCGGCTGCTGCGCGAGGCGCCCCTCCACTCGATCGGTGAGGGCCCGGGCAATGTGCAGGCGCTCGACGCGCTGCGGGCGCTCCAGCGGGAGCCCGCCGCGCTGAACGCCTTCCTCCAGGAGGTGGGGCGGGCGCGGGGCGCCGACCACCGGCTGGACCGGGCGATCCGGGGGCTGCTGACGGAGCTGGCCGATCTGGAGGGGATCGAGGCGCGGGCCCGCCGGCTCGTGGAGCGGATGGCGCTGGTGCTCCAGGGGTCGCTGCTGGTGCGCTGGGCGCCGCCGGAGGTGGCCGACGCGTTCTGCGCGTCGCGGCTGGGCGGGGACGGGGGCAGGGCGTTCGGGACGCTGCCGCACACGCTGGACCTGGCGGCGGTGGTGGCGCGGGCCAGGGCCGTGGAGCACTGACGGGGCGTCCGGTACGGCAACAGGGGGTGGTGCTGCGCCGACACGGCACCACCCCCCATGCAGTACACACCGACCGAAAGGGCCGAAACCCTGCCGAGCGGTGTACTTCTACTCTTGTACGGTCGGGGGGCCGTCGCCAGAGTTGCAGAGGGTTGCAACCATTGTGCGGAGTTGCGGCACACAGCTCCGCGCCCCGTCAGGATGGGGCGGCCCGCACGTTCCATCCCCGAGGGAGATACCGACGTGGAGACAGGCCCTGTCGAGGTGATGCGGCCGGCCGTCCGGGAGCCCGGCCAGGACGCGCGGCTCCACCGGGCGCGCGAGGCGCGGCTGGAGGGCGGGCGGATGCCGGTGCGCCCGCGCGCGGAGATCGGGGCCTCGTGGGACCGGGTGCTGCGCAGCGGCATCGACCCCGAGCAGTCCACCCAGAGCCGGTTGCTGGAGCAGGAGGAGATCGAGCACCGGCGCCGCAGTTCCGCGCTGGGCGAGGTGATGCCGCTTCTGAGCGACGGGCTGGTGGGCATCGCGGACGTCTCGCAGCAGATCATGGTGGTGACCGACGCGGAGGGCCGGGTGCTCTGGCGCCAGGGCAACACGGGGGTGCTGCGCCGGGCCGACGCGATCTGTCTGGCCGAGGGCGCGGCCTGGTCGGAGGAGAGCACCGGCACCAACGCGATCGGTACCTCGCTGGCCTCGCGCGCCCCGGTGCAGGTGCACTCGGCCGAGCACTTCGTGCGCAGTCTGCACAGCTGGACGTGCGCGGCGGCCCCGGTGCGCGATCCCCGGGACGGCCGGCTGATGGGGATCGTCGACATCAGCGGTCCGGCGAGCACCTTCCATCCGACGACGCTGGCCCTGGTGGGGTCGGTGGCGCGGCTGGCCGAGAGCGAGATCAAGAACCGCCATCTCCAGTCGATCGACCGGCTGCGGTCGGTGGCGGCGCCGATGCTCTGCCGGCTGGGCGGCCGGGCGCTGGCGGTGGACGGCCACGGCTGGCTGGCCGCGGTGACCGGGATGCCGCCGATGGAGCGGCTGCCGCTGCCCAAATCGCTCGCGCCCGGCCGGGTGTGGCTGCCGTCGCTGGGGATGTGCCGCGTGGAGCCGCTGCCGGGCGGCTGGCTGGTGCAGGTGGCGGACGGGATGCTGGACAGCCCGCCGCGCCGGGTGGTGCTGGATCTGAGCGTGCCGCAGGCGCTCGCCGCGCATGTGGTCTCCCCGGTGGGGACGTGGACGCAGCGGCTCTCGCCGCGCCACGCCGAGCTGCTGTACGCGCTGGCGCTGCACCGGGAGGGGCGTACGGCCTCGGAGCTGGCGGAGGACCTGTTCGGGGATCCGACCCGCACGGTGACGGTCCGGGCGGAGATCTCCCGGCTGCGGCGCCATCTCGCGGAGGTGCTGGCGCACCGCCCGTACCGGTTCGGCGAGGGGGTCGAGGTGGAGGTGGTGCGCCCGGCGGACCCGGTCGATCTGCTGCCGCGGTCGACGGCGCCGGTGGTGGTGGCGGCGCGCGGGGCTTCCTGAGACGGCGTTCACGCAGGTCCCGGCTTGGGGCGGGCGCGCAGGGCATGGTTGTCTGGCGGGTATGAGCACATCCGAACCCGTGTCCGGTCCCGCCCTGGCCGAGGTGACCGTCTGGTCCCTCGAACAGACCTCCCCCGACGATCTGCGGCCCGCCGCCGAGCCCGAGGGCGCGGTGCGGATCGTCCGCTCCGAGGTGCCGCTGCCCGAGTTCAGCCGGTTCCTCTATACGGCGGTCGGCGGCGACGTCCGGTGGACGGACCGCCTGCCGATGACCTACGCGCAGTGGCGCGAGGTGCTGGAGCGGCCCGGCGCGGAGACGTGGGTGGCCTACGTCGACGGCACCCCGGCCGGGTACATCGAGCTGGACCCGCAGGACGACGGGGTCGTGGAGATCATGTACTTCGGTCTGATCCCGGCGTTCCGGGGCCGCCGGATCGGCGGGCACCTGCTGTCGTACGGGACGGCGCGGGCGTGGGACCTGGCGGAGCGGTGGCCCGGCCGGCCGGCGACGAAGCGGGTCTGGGTGCACACCTGCTCCAAGGACGGTCCGTACGCGCTGGCCAACTACGAGCGGCGCGGTTTCCGGCTCTTCGACACCACGACGGAACGGGAGCCCGACGTGGCGACCCCCGGCCCGTGGCCGGAGGCCGGCCCGACGTCGCGTCCCTGAACGCTTGAGAACGCCTCGCGGGGCCGCGTCCCGGAATTCCTCGCGGAGGCCCCTCGCGCCCGAGAGGCGCGAAAGAAATGCACATGGTTGTCCGGATTTCCGGGGAACCCGGCGCCCGTCATCGACGTGACGGGCGCCACAGCGTCTCACCTGTCGGGACTCTCGCGTCCACATCGCGGATAGTAGTGGACTGGCCCGAGATCCGCGTGACACGCTTCCGTCATGTCTGGAACTGGAATTGCCTTGGTGAGTCGGCGTCACGTCGACCTCGGCCGCGTGTCCAGCGCCATCTGTCCGGCGAGCTGAGAGTCCCAGCACCGCCGCGCTCCCCCTTTTCTCTGCAACGCCTGCGCACCGCCGCGCCTTACGCGAGTGTGCAGTTCAGAGCCGCCCTCCTGCAGTCCCGAAGGACGTACTGTCATGGCCGCTACCCCGGAACAGCCTGCGCCCGCCGCACCCCGCCGCAAGGCGGGACGCCACCGCGGCGAAGGTCAGTGGGCCCTGGGGCACTACACCCCGCTGAACGGCAATGAGCAGTTCAAGAAGGACGACGACAGTCTCAATGTGCGGACACGCATTGAGACGATCTACTCCAAGCGTGGATTCGACTCCATCGACCCCAACGACCTTCGCGGACGCATGCGTTGGTGGGGGCTGTACACCCAGCGCCGGGCCGGGATCGACGGCGGCAAGACCGCGGTCCTGGAGCCCGAGGAGCTGGAGGACTCGTACTTCATGATGCGGGTGCGCATCGACGGCGGGAAGCTCACCACCGAGCAGTTGCGCGTCATCGGCGAGATCTCGCAGGAGTACGCCCGGGGCAGCGCGGACATCACCGACCGGCAGAACGTCCAGATGCACTGGATCCGCATCGAGGACGTCCCGGCCATCTGGGAGAAGCTGGAGGCCGTCGGGCTCTCCACCACCGAGGCGTGCGGCGACTGCCCGCGTACGATGATCGGCTCCCCGGTCGCGGGCATCGCCGCCGACGAGATCCTCGACGGCACCCCGGCCCTGGAGGAGATCCACCGGCGCTACATCGGCAGCCCCGAATTCTCCAACCTGCCCCGCAAGTTCAAGACCGCGATCTCCGGATCGCCGGTCCAGGACGTGGTGCACGAGATCAACGACATCGCCTTCGTCGGCGTCGACCACCCCGAGCACGGACCCGGCTTCGACCTCTGGGTCGGCGGCGGGCTGTCCACCAACCCGCGGCTGGCCGAACGCCTGGGCGCCTGGGTGCCGTTGGACGAGGTCGCGGACGTCTGGGCCGGGGTCGTGGGGATCTTCCGGGACTACGGCTACCGCCGGCTGCGCAACCGCGCCCGGCTGAAGTTCCTGGTCGCCGACTGGGGCGTCGCCAAGTTCCGCCAGGTGCTGGAGGACGAGTACCTCAAGCGCCCGATGCTGGACGGCCCGGCCCCCGCCGAGCCCAGCAGCCGCTGGCGCGACCACATCGGCGTCCACCCCCAGCAGGACGGCCGCTTCTACGTGGGCTTCGCCCCGCGCGTGGGCCGGGTGGACGGCTCCACGCTCGCCAAGATCGCCGATCTGGCCGAGGCGCACGGCTCCGGCCGGGTGCGCACCACCGTCGAGCAGAAGATGATCGTCCTCGACGTGGAGGCCGACCGGATCGCATCGCTCTCCGCCGGGCTGGAGGCGCTGGGCTTCCAGGTCGAGCCGTCCACGTTCCGCCGGGGCACGATGGCCTGCACCGGCATCGAGTACTGCAAGCTCGCCATCGTCGAGACGAAGGCGCGCGGCGCCTCCCTCATCGAGGAACTGGAGCGCCGGCTCCCGGACTTCGACGAGCCGCTGACCATCAACATCAACGGCTGCCCGAACGCCTGCGCCCGGATCCAGACCGCCGACATCGGCCTCAAGGGCCAGTTGATGCTGGACGACGAGGGCAACCAGGTGGAGGGCTACCAGGTGCACCTGGGCGGGGCCCTCGGGCTCGACGCCGGCTTCGGCCGCAAGGTCCGCGGCCTCAAGGTCACCTCGGACGAACTGCCGGACTACGTCGAGCGGGTGCTCGGGAAGTTCCAGGAGGAGCGCGAGGAGGGCGAGCGCTTCGCGACCTGGGCGGCTCGGGCCAGTGCGGAGTCCCTGTCATGAGCGGACGGGCCGCGCCGTTCCACTGCCCCTACTGCGGCGACGAGGACCTGCGCCCCCACGAGGCGGGGCACGGGGCCTGGGAATGCGCCTCCTGCAACCGGGCGTTCCAGCTGAAGTTCCTGGGCCTGCTGACCCGGGGACTGGCGCGCGACGACGTGGAAGGGGACGGGATATGACGGACAGTCTGCTGGCCGGGGACCGCACCGACGCCGAGCTGAGGGAGCTGGCCGAGAAGGCCGGCCGGGAGCTGGAGGACGCCTCGGCGCTCGCCATCCTCACCTGGGCCGCGGAGACCTTCGGCAAACGCTTCTGCGTCACCTCGTCGATGGAGGACGCCGTCGTCGCCCACCTCGCCTCCCGGGCCATGCCCGGCGTGGACGTGGTCTTCCTGGACACCGGCTATCACTTCGAGGAGACCATCGGCACCCGGGACGCGGTCGAGGCCGTGATGGACGTCAACGTCATCACGCTGACCCCGCGCCGGACGGTGGCCGAGCAGGACGCCGAGTACGGCCCCCGGCTGCACGACCGCGACCCGGACCTGTGCTGCAAGCTGCGCAAGGTCCAGCCGCTCCAGGAGGGCCTGACCGGGTACACCGCGTGGGCCACCGGGCTGCGCCGCGACGAGTCCCCCACCCGGGCGAACACCCCGGTGGTCGGCTGGGACGAGAAGCGGCGGAAGGTCAAGGTCTCGCCGATCGCCCGCTGGACCCAGGACGACGTGGACGCCTACGTCACCGAGCACGGGGTGCTCACCAACCCGCTGCTGATGGACGGCTACGCCTCCGTGGGCTGCGCCCCCTGCACCCGGCGGGTGCTGGAGGGCGAGGACGCCCGCGCCGGCCGCTGGGCCGGACGGGGCAAGACCGAGTGCGGGCTGCACGACTGATGACGACGGAGCAGGAGAATTCGATGAGCGTGACGGAGACGGGAGCCACCGTCTGGCTGACCGGTCTGCCGAGCGCGGGCAAGACCACCATCGCGTACGAACTCGCCGGGCGGCTGCGCGGCGAGGGGCACCGGGTGGAGGTCCTCGACGGGGACGAGATCCGCGAGTTCCTCTCGGCGGGGCTCGGCTTCTCGCGCGAGGACCGGCACACCAACGTCCAGCGGATCGGCTTCGTCGCCGGCCTGCTGGCGGCCAACGGCGTGAAGGTGCTGGTCCCGGTCATCGCCCCGTACGCGGACAGCCGTGACGCGGTCCGCAAGCGGCACCAGGCCGAGGGCACCCCGTATCTGGAGGTGCACGTCGCCACTCCGGTCGAGGTCTGCTCGGAGCGCGATGTGAAGGGCCTCTACGCCAAGCAGGCGGCGGGCGAGATCAGCGGGCTGACCGGGGTGGACGACCCCTACGAGGCGCCCGAGGCGCCCGACCTGCGGATCGAGTCGCACCGTCAGACCGTGCAGGAGTCCGCGGCGGAGCTGTACGCGCTGCTGAGCGAGAGGGGTGCGGTGTGACGACCGTCGCGACCGTGTCGGAAGGCACCGGCAATCCGTACGCACTGAGCCACCTGGACTCCCTGGAGTCCGAGGCGGTGCACATCTTCCGCGAGGTGGCGGGCGAGTTCGAGCGGCCGGTGATCCTCTTCTCCGGCGGCAAGGACTCGATCCTGATGCTGCATCTGGCGCTCAAGGCGTTCGCGCCCGCGCCGGTGCCGTTCGCGCTGCTGCACGTGGACACCGGGCACAACTTCCCCGAGGTGCTGGCCTACCGCGACCGCGTGGTCGCCGAGCACGGGCTGCGGCTGCACGTTGCCTCCGTCCAGGAGTACATCGACGCCGGGAAGCTCCGCGAGCGCCCCGACGGCACCCGCAACCCGCTCCAGACGGTGCCGCTCACCGAGGCGATCCAACAGCACCGCTTCGACGCGGTCTTCGGCGGCGGGCGCCGCGACGAGGAGAAGGCGCGCGCCAAGGAGCGGGTCTTCTCGCTGCGCGACGAGTTCTCCCAGTGGGACCCGCGCCGCCAGCGCCCCGAGCTGTGGCAGCTGTACAACGGCCGGCACGCCGCGGGTGAGCACGTCCGGGTCTTCCCCATCTCCAACTGGACCGAGCTGGACGTCTGGCAGTACATCGCCCGCGAGGGCATCGCACTGCCGGAGATCTACTTCGCGCACGAGCGCGAGGTGTTCAGCCGTTCCGGCATGTGGCTGACCGCGGGCGACTGGGGCGGGCCCCGGGAGCACGAGAGGACCGAGACCCGCCAGGTGCGCTACCGCACGGTGGGCGACATGTCCTGCACGGGCGCCGTCGACTCGGACGCCACCACCCTGGACGCCGTGATCGCCGAGATCGCCGCCTCCCGCCTCACCGAGCGGGGCGCGACCCGCGCCGACGACAAGCTGTCCGAGGCCGCGATGGAAGACCGCAAGCGCGAGGGGTACTTCTAACCATGACCACCACCACCCGGCTGGCCGACCAGCTGTCCACCACCACGCTGCTGCGCTTCGCCACCGCGGGCTCCGTCGACGACGGCAAGTCGACGCTCGTGGGCCGGCTGCTCCACGACTCCAAGTCGGTCCTCACCGACCAGCTGGAGGCCGTCGAGCACGCCTCGCGCAACCGGGGCCAGGAGGCGCCCGACCTGGCGCTGCTGACCGACGGACTGCGCGCCGAGCGCGAGCAGGGCATCACCATCGACGTGGCCTACCGCTACTTCGCCACCCCCCGGCGCCGCTTCATCCTGGCGGACACCCCGGGCCACGTGCAGTACACCCGCAACATGGTCACCGGCGCCTCGACCGCCGAGCTGGCCGTGGTGCTGGTCGACGCGCGCAACGGCGTGGTCGAGCAGACCCGCCGGCACGCCGCCGTCGCCGCGCTGCTGCGGGTGCCGCACGTGGTGCTGGCCGTCAACAAGATGGACCTGGTCGACTACGCGGAGCCGGTGTTCGCCTCCATAGCCGAGGAGTTCACCGCCTACGCGGCGTCCCTGGGCGTCCCGGAGATCACCGCGATCCCGATCTCCGCGCTGGCCGGCGACAACGTCGTGGAGCCGTCCGCGCACATGGACTGGTACGGCGGGCCGACGGTCCTGGAGCACCTGGAGACCGTCCCGGTCAGCCACGACCTGACCGGCTGCCACGCCCGGTTCCCCGTCCAGTACGTGATCCGGCCGCAGACAGCCGAGCACCCCGACTACCGGGGCTACGCGGGTCAGATCGCCGCGGGCGTCTTCCGGGTCGGCGAGTCCGTCACCGTGCTGCCCTCCGGACGCGCCTCCACCATCGCCGGGATCGACCTGCTCGGCGACAGCGTGGACATCGCCTGGGCCCCGCAGTCCGTGACGCTGCGCCTGGCCGACGACATCGACGTCTCGCGCGGCGATCTGATCGCCCCGGCCGACGACGCCCCGGCCGTGACGCAGGACGTCGAGGCGACCGTCTGCCACGTCGCGGACCAGCCGCTCACCGTCGGCCAGCGGGTGCTGATCAAGCACACCACCCGCACGGTCAAGGCCATCGTCAAGGACATCCCCTCCCGGCTGACCCTGGACGACCTCTCGCAGCACCCGTCCCCGGGCCGGCTGGTCGCCAACGACATCGGCCGCGTGGTCGTGCGCACCGCGGAGCCGCTGGCGCTGGACGCGTACGCCGACTCCCGCCGCACCGGCTCCTTCCTGCTGATCGACCCGGCCGACGGCACCACGCTCACCGCGGGCATGGCGGGCGCCTCCTTCGCCGCCGTCGCGGAGCCGGAGACCGCGCCGGACGACGACGCGGAGTGGGACTTCTGATGAGGACCGACATCTTCTCGACCTTCGCGAAGGAGGGCGGCCGGGTCGGCAGCGGCGCCCTCGGCAGCGGCCAGGGCGGGGTGGCGCGATGTGCGCGATGACGTACGCGCACCGCTTGCGCGCCCGGCCGTACCACCCGCACCGCCCGTACAGACGAAGACCTGCCGACCGCCCGGCCGCCTCCCCGGACTTCCGAGGGAGCTGAGCCAGGGCCTTTGAGAGGAAGACCATCCGTGTCTGCCCCCCGTACCACGCTGCGCCGTTCCGTGGCCGCCGTCGCCGCCCTGCCCCTGCTCGCCGTGGCGCTGACCGCCTGCGGCTACGGCTCCGAGGCGAAGGACGACGACGCCAAGAAGGCGAAGGTCGCCGCCGAGGGGGAGAAGCTCTCCGCCGACACCGTGCGGATCGGCTACTTCCCGAACCTGACGCACGCCACCGCTCTCGTGGGCGACCAGGAGGGCCTGTTCCAGAAGGAGCTGGGCGGCACCCAGCTCAAGACCGCGACGTTCAACGCCGGTCCCTCCGAGATCGAGGCGCTCAACGCCGGTTCGATCGACATCGGCTTCATCGGCCCCTCGCCGTCGATCAACGGCTACACCAAGTCCAAGGGCAAGAACCTGCGCATCATCGGCGGTTCGGCCTCCGGCGGGGTGAAGCTCGTGGTGAACCCCGAGAAGATCAAGACCCTGGACGACCTCAAGGGCAAGAAGATCGCCACCCCGCAGCTCGGCAACACCCAGGACGTGGCCTTCCTCAACTGGATCTCCGAGAAGGGCTGGAAGGTCGACGCCCAGAGCGGCAAGGGCGACGTCTCCGTGGTCCGCACGGACAACAAGGTGACCCCGGACGCCTACAAGTCCGGTTCCATCGACGGTGCCTGGGTCCCCGAGCCGACCGCCTCCAAGCTCGTCGCCGAGGGCGCGAAGGAGCTGCTGAACGAGTCGACGCTGTGGCCCGACGACAAGTTCGTGATCACGAACATCATCGTGTCGCAGACGTTCCTCAAGGAGCACCCGGACGTCGTCGAGGCCGTGCTGCGCGGGTCGGTGAAGACCAACGCCTGGATCAACGCCAACCAGGACAAGGCGAAGGCGTCCGCGAACGCCGCGCTCAAGTCGCTCACCGGCAAGGAGCTTCCGGCCGAGATCCTCGACCCGGCCTGGAAGTCGATCCAGATCACCGACGACCCGCTGGCCGCCACGCTCGACGCGCAGGCGCGGCACGCCGTCAAGGCCGGTCTCCTGGAGCAGCCCGACCTCAAGGGCATCTACGACCTGAAGCCGCTGAACAAGGTCCTCAAGGCCGCGGGCAAGCCCGAGGTCGCCGACGCCGGTCTCGGCGTCAAGTAACCCAGCCGCTCGACGACCCCAGGAGGTGACGACCATGGCGACCACCCTCACCAAGGCCGAGGAACGCGTCTCGGCCGGGCACGCCGCTCGTATCGACCACGTCTCGAAGTCCTTCTCCGGGCCCACGGGACAGCAGCTGGTCCTGGACGACATCACGCTCGATGTCGCCCCGGGTGAGTTCGTCACCCTCCTGGGAGCCTCCGGGTGCGGGAAGTCGACGCTGCTCAACCTGGTGGCCGGGCTCGACCGCCCGACCGGGGGGTCCATCGAGACCCCCGGCGGGCGGCCGGCCCTGATGTTCCAGGAGCACGCCCTGTTCCCGTGGCTGACCGCGGGCAAGAACATCGAACTGGCGCTGCGGCTGCGCGGCGTTCCCAAGGCGGACCGGCGCCCGGAGGCGGAGCGGCTGCTGGAGCTGGTCCGCCTGTCCGGGGCGTACGGCAAGCGGGTGCACGAGCTGTCGGGCGGGATGCGGCAGCGCGTGGCGATGGCCCGCGCGCTGGCGCAGGACAGCCAACTGCTGCTGATGGACGAGCCGTTCGCGGCGCTCGACGCGATCACCCGGGATGTGCTGCACGACGAGCTGACCCGGATCTGGCGCGAGACGAACGTGTCGGTCCTGTTCGTCACACACAATGTGCGCGAGGCCGTACGGCTCGCCCAGCGCGTGGTGCTGCTCTCCTCCCGGCCGGGCCGGGTGGCCCGCGAGTGGACGGTCGACATCGAGCACCCGCGCCGTATCGAGGACACCGCCGTGGCGGAACTGTCCGTCGAGATCACCGAACAACTGCGTGGGGAGATCCGCCGTCATGGCCAGCACTGATGTCACGTCGGACGCACCGGGGTCCGGCGGGAGCGGTCCGGGCGCCGTGAAGCCGGACGATCTGGCCGGCCTGGAGGCCGGTCTGGACGCCCTGGACGCCGTGCAGGTCCACCGCACCCCGGTCCGCGAGGTGCTGCTGCGCAAGGTGCTGCCGCCGGTGGTCGCGGTGGCGCTGGTCCTGGTGGTCTGGCAGGTGCTGGTCTGGGCGAAGGTGACCGACGACTACAAGCTGCCCTCCCCGTCCGCGGTCGGGGAGAGCATCGGCGACATGTGGCGCCGGGGCACCCTGCTGGAGGTCGTCTGGACCAGCGTCTCGCGCGGTCTGTTCGGCTTCCTGCTGTCGGTGGCGATCGGTACGCCGCTGGGGCTGCTGGTGGCGCGGGTCAAGCTGGTGCGGGCCGCCATCGGTCCGATCCTGTCCGGGCTCCAGTCGCTGCCGTCGGTGGCCTGGGTGGCCCCGGCCGTGATCTGGCTCGGCCTCAACGACCGGATGATGTTCGCGGTGATCCTGCTGGGCGCGGTGCCGTCGATCGCCAACGGGCTGGTCTCGGGGGTCGACCAGGTGCCGCCGCTCTTCCTGCGGGCGGGCCGGACGCTGGGCGCGACCGGGCTGCGCGGGACCTGGTTCATCGTCATGCCGGCCGCTCTGCCGGGCTATCTGGCCGGTCTGAAGCAGGGCTGGGCGTTCTCCTGGCGTTCGCTGATGGCCGCCGAGATCATCGCCTCCTCGCCCGATCTCGGGCTGGGACTGGGACAGTTGCTGGAGAACGGGCGCAACAACGCGGACATGCCGGGGATCTTCCTCGCCATCATCCTGATCCTGTTCGTCGGCATCGCGATCGACCTGCTCATCTTCAGCCCGCTGGAGCGGTGGGTGCTGCGCAGCCGCGGTCTCCTGGTGAAGAACTGAGTGCCCGTCATGACCGCACCGGTGCTTCTCGTCGTCGCCCACGGCAGCCGTGACCCCCGGCACGCCGCGACCGTGCACGCGCTGACCGCGCGGGTGCGGGCGCTGCGGCCGGGGCTGCGGGTGGAGACGGGGTTCCTGGACTTCAACGCGCCCTCGGTGCCGAGGGTCCTGGAGCGGCTGGCCGCCGAGCGGTCGGACGAGGTGGTGGCGCTGCCGCTGCTGCTCACCCGGGCGTTCCACGCCAAGTCCGACATCCCCGCGGTGCTGCGGGAGGCCCGTGCCGGGCTTCCGCGCCTGCGGGTACGGCAGGCCGAGGTGCTGGGGCCCTCGCCGCTGCTGAACGCCGCGCTGGAGCGGCGGTTGCGGGAGGCCGGGGTCCGTCCCGGCGACCGCGGCTCGACGGGGCTGGTCCTGGCCTCGGCGGGCTCCACAGACCCGGAGGCGAGCGCAGTGATCGCTGAAATCGCGCGGGAGCTGCGGCACACCGGTTGGTGTTCCGTGCGGCCTGCGTTCGCCTCCGCTGTACGTGCCGGGGGCTTCCCCCGGACCGAGGACGCGGTACGGGCCCTGCGGGCCGAGGGGGTCCGCAGGGTGGCGGTCGCCCCGTACGTCGTCGCGCCGGGCCGGCTCCCGGACCGCATCGCGGCGGGGGCGGCCGAGGCCGGTGCCGACGTGCTGTCCGGGGTGCTGGGCCCGGCGCCGGAGCTGGCGCGGCTGCTGCTGGACCGGTACGACGAGGCGCGCGCCGAGCGGACGCGTCCGGCCCGGCTGAGCGCCTGACCCGGGCCGGGCGTCCCGTCCGGGTTCAGCCGAGGTCGAGGCCGCCGGTGCGGGTGCGCTTGAGTTCGAAGAAGTCGGGGTGGGCGGCGAGCACCCGGAAGCTGTCGAAGAGCCGGGCCGCCTCCTCGCCGCGCGGGACGGCCCGCAGGACGGGGCCGAACCAGACGGTTTTGTCGACGTGCAGGGTGGGGGTGCCCACATAGCCGTCGGCGGCCGGGTCCTTTCCGGCGTCGTGCCGGGCGCGGACCGCCTCGTCGTACTCCTCGGAGCGGGCGGCGGCGGCGAGCTCGGCGGGCAGGCCCAGCTCATCGAGGGACTGGGCGATCACCTCGTCGAAGTCCTCGTTCTTCTCCCGGTGGATCCGGGTCCCGTAGGCCGTGTAGAGGTCCCGCAGGATCTCCTCGCCGCGCAGGGCCGCGGCCGCCGCGGCGACGCGGACCGGGCCGATCGACTTGTCGACCAGGGTGCGGTACCAGTCGGGGAGTTCGTTGCCGGCGTTGTGCAGGTAGAGGCTCATCACATGGAAGCGGAGGTCGAGCGGCCGGTGCCGTTCGACCTCCAGCAGCCAGCGTGAGGTGATCCAGGCGAACGGGCAGGCCGGGTCGAAGTAGAGGTCGACGGCGGTCCTGCCCGTCTCCGGGGCGCGCTGTGTGGTCATGGGACGAGCCTAGGCACCCGGTGGCTCGGTCTCACGGGCCAATCGGGGAGCCTTCCACTGGGCCATTCACCCGGCGGCGCGCCATTCGGGATCGCGGCCGGACGCGGCCAGGGCGCGGGTGAGCACGGTGGCCCCGGGGGCGACAGCGACCTCCCCGGCGAAGCCCTCGTACTGCCGGTACAGCGCGGCGTTCGACTCGACGGTCGCCAGGACGAAGGCGGCGGCCTCGTCGGAGAGCCGGAGTTCCTGGCCGGTGGCGCGGGCCACGTCCCAGGTGTGCAGGACGGTCTCCTCGATGAGCATGGCGGCGTATTCGGCGGCCGGGGAGGCCAGGTCGCCGCTGCCGATGGTGCCCTCCCAGACGGCGGGGTCCGACCAGGCGGCGACCGCCCGGTCGAGCTGGGCGGCGTAGCGCTCGGCCCAGTCGGCGTCCGCGGTGAAGTCGCGGGCGACCAGGTCCCCGGGCAGTTCGGTGCGCAGGGCGCGGTGCTCCAGGCCGTGCGAGGTGTAGAGCACCCAGTGGTTCACGAGGGTGCGGACGTCCCAGTCCGCGCAGGGGGTCGCGGTGCCGTCGAGCTGGGCGGGGCGCACGGCGCGGGCCACCCGGGCCGCCTCGGCGGCGCATTCGGTCATATGGGCGTGCTCGGTCTTCATGCGTTCCACGCTAGGAGGGCGCGGGCGGCCCGTATTGAAGAAAGGCGACAGCCCCCGGGGCCCGGCCCGGTTCCGGGCACGGACTACCGTTCCCCCATGAACAGCGCACTTCCTCCGCCCGGCGACACCTTCCTCCTGGGCGGCGAGCTGCCCGTCCACCGGCTGGGTTACGGCACCGCCCAGCTCACCGGCCCCGGGTACTGGGGCCCGCGCGGGGACCGCCGGGACGCGGTCGCGGTGCTGCGGGCGGCGGTCGACGCGGGGGTGACGCTGATCGACACGGCGGACAACTACGGGCCGGAGCTGGCCGAGGAGCTGGTCGCGGAGGCCCTGCACCCGTACCGGGACGGGCTGGTGATCGCGACCAAGGGCGGGGTCGTACGGACCGGCGACAGCGCCTGGCACATCGCGGGGCGGCCCGAGGAGCTGCGGGCGATGTGCGAGGCGAGCCTGCGGCGGCTGCGGACCGACCGGATCGACCTGTACCAGCTGCACCGGCTGGACCCCCGGGTGCCGATGGAGGAGCAGCTGGGGGCACTGGAGGGCTTGCGGCAGGAGGGTAAGATCCGCTGCATCGGCCTGGACACCCTCACCGCCGAGCAGCTGGAGCAGGCGCTCTCCCTGACCGGGATCGTCTCGGTGCAGAACCGCTTCAACCTTCTCGACCGCGCCTCGGACGCGGTGCTGAGGATGTGCGAGGCCCACGGCCTGGCGTTCCTGCCCTGGTTCCCCCTGGCGAACGGCGCGCTGACCGGTGACACGGCCGCCGCGCTGGACGCGGTCGCGGACGGCCACGGGGCCACCCGCGGACAGATCGCCCTCGCCTGGCTGCTGCACCGCTCCCCCGTGCTGTGCCCGACCCCGGGCACCGGTTCGGCCGCCCATCTCGCGGAGAACCTGGGGGCCCGCGACATCCGGCTGACCACCGAGGACATGAGCCGCCTGGAGGCGCTCGCACCGGCATGAAGGAGCTCCCGCACGTGACCACGACCACCGTCCCCGCCCCGTCCTCCCCCACCGACCCGGTCCCGGTGATCCGGGCGGACGGCGTCGCGCTCGTCCGCGACGGGAACGTCCTGCTGGACGCGGTCTCGCTGACCGTCCGCGCCGGGGAGCACTGGGCGCTGCTCGGTGCCAACGGCGCGGGCAAGAGCACCCTGCTGGGGCTGCTGGGCGCGGTCACCCATCCCACCCGGGGCTCGGTGGAGGTGCTGGGGCGCACGCTGGGCCGGGTCGATCTGCGGGAGCTGCGGACCCTGCTGGGGCACGTCAATCCGCGTCATCCGCTACGTTCCCCGCTCACCGTGCACGAGGTGGTGCTGACCGGTCTGACGAACTCGGTCGAGCCGGTGCCGCGCTGGTCGCCCCGGCCGGAGCAGCGGGAGCGGGCCGAGCGGCTGCTGACGATGCTGGGCATGGGCGGCAAGACGGGCTCGCGCTGGCCGGCGCTCTCGCAGGGCGAGCGGGGCCGGACGCTGATCGCCCGCGCGCTGATGCCGCGCCCCCGGCTGCTGCTGCTGGACGAGCCGGCCACCGGTCTCGACCTCGCCGCCCGGGAGCAGTTGCTGGACAGCCTGGACGCCCTGCGCGAGGAGCATCCGGAGCTGGCGACGGTGCTGGTCACCCACCATCTGGAGGAGCTGCCGGCCTCCACCACGCACGCGATGCTGCTGCGCGGCGGCCGGTGCACGGCCTCGGGGCCGGCCGACGAGGTGCTGACGACGGAGCTGGTCAGCGACTGCTTCGGCCATCCGGTGCGGATCTCGCGCACGGACGGCCGGTGGGCGGCGCGGGCAAGGCGGGCGGCGCGCCGCTGACCCCGGCTCAGCTGCCGGGGGCCGGTCCCGCGCCGTCGTACGGGGTGGCCTGGTGGTAGTAGAGCAGCCACCGCGTCCCGGCGCGCCGCCACAGGGAGCTGCGGTGGGCGCGCCTGCCCTTGATCTCGGTCTCGTAGGTGAGGTGGACGAGGGTGTCGCCGAGCTGGACGCCGCGCATCCGGGAGGCCGTGAGCTGGCCGGGCCTCGGGGCCTCGTCCGCGATCAGGGCGGCGACCACCGTGGCGCGGTCCCAGCGGCGGCCGGTGGTGTCGACCTCGTGGAAGTCGGGGTGCAGGACCTGGAGGAGGAGATCGGCGGAGGACCGGACCAGTGGGTCGAGGAGGCGCAGTTCGCCCTCGACGGCCGCGGCCAGCGCCGGGGACGGATCGCTCACGCGGCGCCTCCGGCCGTCTGTTCGGTTCTGATCATGTGCGCACCCTAGGACAGTCCTCGGGAAACGCGCGGCCGCCGCGCCCCGTGGGGGAGGGCGCGGCGGTCGCTGAGGAGGGCGGTTTCGGGCTACTCGACGATCTTCAGCAGCTTGTTGGCGGTGCCGTCGGTGGCGTTGGTGATGGCGTCCGGGGTGGCTCCCTCGGTGAGTGCCGTCGCCACCTCCTCCGGGGTGGCGTCCGGGTGGCCGGACAGGTAGACAGCGGCGGCGCCGACGACGTGCGGAGTCGCCATGGAGGTGCCGGAGATGGTGTTGGACGCGTCGTCGCTGGTGTTCCAGGACGAGGTGATGTCCGAGCCCGGGGCGTAGATGTCCACGACCGGTCCGTAGTTGGAGAAGGAGGACTGCTCGTCGTCCACCGTGGACGAGGCGACGGTGATGGCCTCGGGCACCCGCGAGGGGGAGCCCCCGCCGGCGTCGGACGATTCGTTGCCGGCGGCGACCGCGAAGGTGACGCCGGAGGCGATGGCCTTCTGGACGGCCGCGTCGAGCGCCTCGTCGGCGCCGCCGCCGAGGCTCATGTTGGCGACGGACGGGCCCTCGTGGTTCTCGGTGACCCAGTCGATGCCCGCGACGACCTGCTCGGTGGTGCCCGAGCCGGAGTCGTCGAGCACCCGGACGGCAACGATCTTGGCGTTCTTGGCGACCCCGTACGTCGCCCCGGCTATGGTGCCGGCCACATGGGTGCCGTGGCCGTGGCCGTCGTCGGCGCTGTCGTCGTTGTCCACGGCGTCGTAGCCGGAGGTGGCCCGGCCCTCGAACTCCTCGTGGGTGGTGCGGACCCCGGTGTCGATGACGTACGCGGTGACGCCCTCGCCCGCGCTGTCGGGGTAGGTGTACGCGTTGTCGCCGGCGGTCTCCGTCTGGTCGATGCGGTCCAGACCCCACGAGGGCGGGTTGTCCTGGGTGGCGTCGATGTGGAACTTCTTGTTCTGGACGACCTTGGAGACGGCCGGGTCGGCGGCGAGACGGCTCGCCTCGGTCTCGGAAAGCCCGCTGGCGGAGAAGCCGTTGATGGCGGAGCTGTAGTCGCGCTTGAGCTTTCCGCCGTACTTGGCGGCGAGTTCGGACTTGTCGGCCTTGTGGTCCAGCATCACGATGTAGCTGCCGGCGACGGCGGTGGCCGCGTCGGCGCCGTACACCTTGCCGGTGGCGGGGGCGGGTGCGGCCCCGGCGAACGGGGTGCCCAGCAGGGTGACTCCGGCGGCCGCGGCCACCGCGGTGACGGCGGCGGTCAGCTTGAACCGGCGTGCGCGCTTGTGAAGTGCCATGAAGAGGGGTCTCCTCGTCATTCTTTGTGGGGGGATTGGCCCTCGGCCGGAAGATCTCCGGGGGCTGGCTCGAAACCCTGACCGATTGACGCGCACAGTTCAAGGGCCTGCCACGGCTCCGACGCAGTCGTGAATCTTTCGTCACAGGACGTCCGCACCCGTTTCGCGATGCCCCGACCACCTTTACGCGCAAGGGGCTTTGAGCCGGTGCCCCGGGGGGCAGGCCCGCTGACGCCGGCACACGGATCCGCCCTCCCCCGAGCCTGGGGGAGGGCGGATCCGCGCGTCAGCGCTGGTAGCGGGCCAGGACCCGGTTGCCGTCACCGACCAGACGGCCGGTCAGCTCCCCGGCGTCGATGGCCCCGCTGTAGTACTCCTGGTACGCGGGGGTGGCGACCTTGTCCTTCCATTCGGGATAGCCGCGCACGGACTGGGCCGGGGCGGGGCGCAGCCCGGCGGCGAGGGCGGCGCCGGTGGCCCAGCCCAGTTCCGGGGTGTGCAGGGCCGGGTCGGCCAGCGCGGCCGTGCCGGTGGGCAGCATCCAGTCGCCCTTGGCCAGCCGGACCATGTTCCGCGGCCGCAGCAGGAAGTCGATGAACTCCACGGCCTCCTTCTTGTGCGGGCTGTCCTCGGCGACCGACAGCGTCTGCGGGCTCACCCCCTGGGCGGTGCCGTCGCGGCCGGCCGGGGCGGGGAGCACGGTCCACTCGAAGCCCTCCGGGGCCTGTTCCGCCACCTGCTGGCGGTAGGAGAAGCCGAGCGGCACCATCGCGTACTTGCCGCCGAAGAGGCCGGGGAGGGTGTCGCCGCCGCCCATGCCGAGCGCGGTGCGGGCGGCGCTGCGGTCGGTGTTCACCTGGGCCGCGATGGTGTCGGGGACCACCCGGTCGCCCGCTTCCGCGGCCACGGTGACCTTGCCGTCGGCGCCCCGGTGGAACAGGGCTCCGCCCGCCGAGAGGCCGAGGTTGAGCGTGACGGAGACCGGTTCCTTGAGCGGCCAGGCGACCCCGTAGCGGCCCTTCCCGGTCAGTTCCCGGGTGACCTGCCGGAATTCGGGCCAGGTCCAGGGCTTCGCCGGGGTCGGGATCCGGACCCCGGACTCCCTGAGGATCCGGCTGTTGGCGATCAGGACGCGCGGTTCCTGGAGGAAGGGCACGCCGTGGACGCCGCCGTCGAAGGTGGCGGTCTCCCAGCTCCGTTCGGGGATGTCGGCCTTCAGCCGGTCCGGCAGCAGGGGGCGCAGATCGGCGAGGTAGCCGCCGTACGCGAAGTCCGCCAGGTCGTCGGAGGCGTCATGGATGACATCGGGCGCCTCGCCGCCCTCGAAGGAGGTGAGGAGCTGGTCGTGGACGCTGTCCCAGCTGCCCTGGACGTACTGGACCTGGACGTCCGGATGGCTCGCGTTCCACTCCTTCACCAGCCGCTTGTTGATGTCGACGGACTCCTTCTGCCAGGCCAGCGACTGGAAGCGGAGCCGGATCGTGCCGTCCGTCCCGCCGTCGCCGCCCCCGGCGCAGCCGGTGAGCAGCAGGGCGAGGGCGGTGGCCGCGGCGGCGGTGCGGGCGAGGGCGCGCATCAGCTCTTCACCGCCCCGGCCAGCATCCCGCCGGTGATCCGGCGCTGGATGACCGCGAACAGCAGGAGCGAGGGGAGGGTGGCGAGGAACGCGGCGGCGGCGAGCGGTCCGAGGTCGCTGGCGCCCTCCGCGCCCAGGAAGTGGGTCAGGACGACCGGCAGGGTCTGCTTCTCGGGCGTCTTGAGCAGGACCAGGGCGAAGAAGAACTCGTTCCACGCGGTGACGAACGCGAAGAGCGCGGTGGCGACGATGCCCGGGGCGAGCAGCGGGGCGGTGACCGAGACGAGGACGCGCAGCCGGCCCGCCCCGTCCACCGCCGCCGCCTCCTCCAGTTCGGCCGGTACGGCCCGTACGTAGCCGACGAGCATCCACAGGGCGAAGGGCAGCGCCCACACCACGTAGACGAGGGTCAGCCCCCAGAGCGTGTTGATCAGGCGCAGTTCCTTGAGGATCAGGAAGAGCGGGATGATCAGCAGGACGAAGGGGAACGCCTGGCTGACGACGACCCAGCCGGTCGCGGCGGCGGAGAGCCGGGTGCGGGCGCGGGCGATGACGTAGGCCAGCGGGGTCGCGACGACGACCGCGATCACCCCGGCGCCGAGCGCCACGAGCAGGGAGTTGGCGGCGGCACGCAGCAGGGGCTGTTCGTCGAATGCCTGCCGGAAGTTGTCGAGCGTGGGGTGCTCGGGGATCCAGGTGGGGTGGAGCGAGCCCAGTTCGGGCGCGGGTTTGAAGGCGGTGGAGATCAGCCAGAGGAACGGGAAGGCCAGGAAGACCAGGTAGCACAGGAGTGCCAGGTACTGTCCGGCGCGTACGGGCCGGCTGGTGCGCATGCTCATCGGTCCTCGCCTCCCCCGAGCCGTCCGGCGAGGTACACGGCGAGGATCACGGAGATCACCGCGACCATCACACAGCCCATCGCGGCGGCGTAGCCGAACTGCCCGTAGCGGAAAGCCTCTTCGTACGCGAAGAGCATCGGCAGCCGGGTCCGGCCGCCGGGGCCGCCGTTGGTCAGCACGTAGACCAGGGCGAAGGCGTTGAAGTTCCAGATGAAGTTGAGCGCGGTGATGGACAGGGCGACGGGCCGCAGCGCGGGCCAGGTCACCGTCCTGAACCGGCGCCAGGCGCCCGCGCCGTCCAGCGCGGCGGCCTCGTGGAGTTCGTGCGGGGTGTTCTGGAGTCCGGCCAGCAGGGCGACGGTGGTCTGCGGCATCCCGGCCCAGACGCCGACGAGGACCACGGCGGGCAGCGCGGTGGCGAGCCCGGTCAGCCAGTCCCGGCCGTCGCCGAGTCCGAGGTCGCGGATCGTCTCGTTGAGGATGCCGGCGTCCGGGTTGTAGACCAGCCGCCACATGATGCCGACGACGACCTCGGGCATCGCCCAGGGGACGATCGCGAGGGCGCGGGCCAGCCAGCGCAGCCGCAGGTTCTCGTTGAGCAGCAGGGCCAGCCCGAGGGCCAGCGCGAACTGCGGGACGGTGACGCCGACGGCCCAGACCAGGCCGATCCGGAACGACTCCCAGAAGAGTCCGTCGTGGAGCAGGTCCCGGAAGTTCAGGGTGCCGATCCACTGGGTGGAGCGGGTGCGGCCGGACTGGGCGTCGGTGAACGCCAGCGCGATGCCGTAGAGGATCGGGACGACGCTCAGGAGCAGGATCGGGATGAGGGCGGGGAGCACCAGGAACCAGGCGCCCGCGCCGCTCCGGGCGGGCGGTCCGCCCCGGCCGCCGCGCCGGGTTCCCGGTGGGGCACTCCGCCCGGAGGAGACGGTTGCACCAGCCAATGTCATAAAAGCGACCCCCTTGCGTGATTCGACCGGCTTGATACCGTTCTGGCCGCTCAGGTGGCCACCGTCATGGTCCTGACGGGCCGTCGGTTCGTCAAGGCGGCGTGCACGGATGCGAAAATCGGATCCATGAACGAGATGCGAGCGCGCGAGGTGCTGGGCGCCGCCGGTCTGTCCGGCGACGCGGAGCTGATCGCGCTGGGCGAGAACGCGGTCTTCGCCGTCGGGGACCTGGTCGTCAAGGTCGGCCGGGACGCCGGGGCGAGCCCGGAGCTGTGGGACCGGGCCGAGCGCGAGGTCGCCGTGGCCCGCTGGCTGGCCGGCTCCGGCGTGCCGGCCGTGCGGGCCGCCGAGCCCGGGGCGCGGCTGGTCGACGGCCATCCGGTGACCGTGTGGCACCGGCTGCCGGACGCGGTGCGCCCCGCCGAGGCGAAGGATCTGGCACCGCTGCTCGCCGCCGTGCACGCGCTGCCCTCCCCGGAGGGCCTGACGCTGCCCCCACGCGAGCTGCTGGGCGGTGTCGAGCGCTGGCTGCGGCTGGCGGGCGAGGCGATCGACCCGGCGGACGCGGCCTATCTGCGCGAGCGGCGCGACGGTTTCGCGGCTGCCGCCGCCGGACTCGTCCCCCGGCTGACCCCGGGCCCGATCCACGGCGACGCGCTCGCGCGCAATGTCCATGTCGGCCCGGACGGCCCGGTCCTGGTGGACCTGGAGACCTTCTCCTCGGATCTGCGCGAGCACGATCTGGTCGTCCTCGCCCTGTCCCGCGACCGCTACGGCCTGCCGGCCGCGTCCTATGACGCGTTCACCGCGGCCTACGGCTGGGACGTGCGCGAGTGGGACGGCTGCGCGGTGCTGCGCGGGGCGCGGGAGACGGCCAGCTGCGCCTGGGTCGCCCAGCACGCGCCGGCGAACCCGAAGGCACTCGCCGAGTTCCGCCGCAGGGTGGCGTCCCTGCGCGACGGCGACCCGGAGGTGCGCTGGCACCCGTTCTGACGGAACCGCACCGGATCATCCCCCACACCCGCGTCCGGACGATCCGCCCCGTTATGCCCTATCTGCCGGACAGGGGCGACGCCGACGCCGACTCGGACACCGGCTCCCGCACCGGCCAGCGGCCGTCGACCACGGCGTCCGGTGTGCCCTTGCGGCGCAGGAACCGCTGGAAGTCGTCGGCCCACTCCGCGTACCAGACGATCTGGCGCTCGTGCAGTTCGGCCGCCGACAGGTCGGCCACCGAGCCGTGCCGGGCGGCTATGGCGTACGCCACGCGCACGGCGGCCAGCGCGTCGGCGCCCGCGTCGTGGGCTCCCCCGTGGACCACGCCGTACTCGACGCAGACCGCCTCCAGATTGCGCTTGCCCTTGCGGTAGCGGTCGACGGCGCGGTCGATCGTGTACGGGTCGACGACCGGGCCGATGGCCCGGCCGCCCAGCCGCTCGGTGAGCGAGGGCAGTTTGTGGCGGTGCAGTTCGGCCGTGAGCAGCGTCAGGTCGAATGCCGCGTTGTACGCCACGACGGGCACCCCCCGGCGCCAGTGGTCCGTCAGGGCGTCGGCGATCTCGTCGGCCACCTCGCGCACCGGCCGGCCCTCGGCGGCGGCCCGCTCACTGCTGATGCCGTGGATCGCGGACGCCTGCGCCGGGATTCTGACCCCCGGGTCGGCGAGCCAGGTGCGCCGCTCGGCCGGCTCGCCCCCCGCGCCGTCGACCCGGACGACCGCGGCCGTCACGATCCGGGCCTCCAGCGGCTCCGTTCCCGTCGTCTCCAGGTCGAAGCCGACCAGCGCCTGCCGGTGCCAGCTCATCCCGTACCTCCTTCGTGGTGCTCCCCCAGATGACGAACACCTTCGCACGGCCCACTGACAACGCCCCGGGCCCGCCCCCCGGTCTCAGGAGACCGGACGGGAGTCCGTCCACACGGACTCGAACTCCTCGCGGTAGGTCTCGAACAGTCCGTGCTCGGTGTCCTGCCCGGCCCGCACCACCGCCCGCCCGCCGCCCCGCAGCACCAGCACCGGGGCCTCCATGCCCCGGGCCCGGCGCAGATAGGTCTGGACGACGCCCACCGCGTTGGCCCCGTCGCCGTCCACCAGGTAGGCGGTGAAGCGCGGGGTCTCGTCGAAGACGTGGATCTCGAAGGCGCCCGGGTCGCGGAGCTTGGAGCGCACCCGGCGCATGTGGAGGATGTTCATCTCCACCGAGCGGCTCAGCTCGCCCTTCTTCAGCCCCAGCTCCCGTTCGCGCCGCTTGACCGCGCTGCTGGCCGGATTGATGAACAGCAGCCGGACCCGGCAGCCCGATTCCGCGAGCCGGATCAGCCGGCGCCCGGAGAAGTTCTGCACGAGCAGATTGAGCCCTATGCCGATCGCGTCCAGCCGGCGCGCCCCGCCGAACAGGTCCTCGGCGGGCAGCTGGCGCTGGAGCCGCACCCGGTCGGGATGGACGGAGACCACGTCCGCGTACCGGTCGCCGACCAGCTCCTCCACCGCGTCGACCGGGAGCCGGTCGGCGGAGGGCACCCCGGCCCCGCTGCCCAGGATTTCCAGCAGCCGGGCCGAGGCCCGCTCGGCCTGGGCGAGCACCGCCTCGTTGAGCGCGCGGTTGCGGGAGACCACGTTGCGGGCGACCTCCAGCTCGTCCAGCGCCAGCTCGACGTCGCGGCGGTCGTCGAAGTAGGGCTCGAAGCAGGGCCAGTGCTGGACCATCAGCTCGCGCAGCTGCGGCAGGGTGAGGAAGCTCAGTACGTTGTCGTCGGCCGGGTCCAGCAGATAGCCCTTGCGCCGGGAGACCTCCCGCACGGCGACGGCGCGCTGCACCCACTCCTGGCCGGCCGGGCCGGCGGCGGCCACCACCCAGTCCTCGCCGTGGACCGGTTCGTAGATGGGCCGCAGCACCGCGGCGACGACCGCGCGCAGCCGCTGCTCCACGAGGTTCAGCCAGATGTAGGCGCGGCCGGCCCGCTGCGCACGGGTGCGCACCTCGCTCCAGGCGTCCGCGCCCCAGTCCAGTTCCGCACCGATCTCCAGCGGCTGCGCCACCGAGACCGCCCCGGGCGGGACATCGGCCAGATCCCCCTCGTGACCCGTGTCACCCGGGGGCAGCTCGAACCCTCCCGAGCTCACCCGCGCACCGCCTTCCACTCCCCCACCAACGATCAAGGAAGGGTACTCCGGGAGCGGGATCCGGTGCAGCCGGATGCGCAGGCTCCTTATCTCAACTCCCCCGTGGATCAAGCCTGTTCCCCGCAGCCCCTCCGGGCGGAGTGAGCGGATTCATAGGGATTAAACACCCCATCACGGGCCTGGTTCCGGTCGTCGCGCCGTGATCGGCCGCCGGATTCCGGTTCCGGGCGACACCGAGGGGAGCGAAGTTGACCGGAGCGGGCGACGCCGTCCCCCGTTTGCCGAGCGGTCCTAGGTACGGGGCCCTCTTTCGGGGAAGATCTGCCCCAGGAGCCCGCAATCCCCAGGCAACCGCATCAGAAGGGGAAGAGTCGAATCCATGCAGGTCTGGCCGGGACAGGCGTACCCGCTCGGTGCCACGTACGACGGCGCCGGCACCAACTTCGCGGTCTTCTCGGAGGCCGCCCACCGAATCGAGCTGTGCCTGCTGCACGACGACGGTTCCGAGACCGCGGTGGAGCTGCGGGAGACCGACGCGTTCGTCCGCCACGCCTATCTGCCCGGGGTGATGCCCGGTCAGCGCTACGGGTTCCGGGTGCACGGCCCGTACGAACCGCAGCGCGGCGCGCGCTGCAACTCCGCCAAGCTGCTGCTCGACCCGTACGCGCGCGCGGTCGCCGGACAGATCCGCTGGGGCGAGGCGGTGTACGGCTACCCCTTCGGGCGGCCCGACGCCCGCAACGACCTGGACTCGGCCCCGCACACGATGACCTCCGTCGTGGTCAATCCGTACTTCGACTGGGGCGACGACCGCCGGCCCCGGACGGACTACCACCGCACGGTGATCTACGAGGCGCATGTGAAGGGCCTGACGATGCTCCATCCGGGGCTGCCGAAGGAACTGCGCGGGACGTACGCCGGGCTGGCCCATCCGGAGGTCATCGCGCATCTGACGGAGCTGGGGGTGACGGCGATCGAGCTGATGCCGGTGCACCAGTTCGTCCAGGACCACCGGCTGGCGGACGCCGGCCTCGCCAACTACTGGGGCTACAACACGATCGGTTTCTTCGCCCCGCACAACGCCTACGCCTCCTGGGGCGACCGCGGCGAACAGGTGCTGGAGTTCAAGCAGGCCGTGCGGGCCCTGCACCAGGCGGGGATCGAGGTGATCCTCGACGTGGTCTACAACCACACGGCCGAGGGCAACCACCTGGGGCCGACGCTCTCCTTCCGGGGGCTGGACAACGCCTCGTACTACCGGCTCGCCGACGACCCGCGCTACTACATGGACACCACGGGAACCGGGAACTCGCTGCTGATGCGCTCCCCGCACGTGCTCCAGCTGATCATGGACTCGTTGCGCTACTGGGTGACCGAGATGCACGTGGACGGCTTCCGCTTCGATCTGGCGGCCACGCTGGCCCGGCAGTTCCACGAGGTGGACCGGCTGTCGTCCTTCTTCGACCTGGTGCAGCAGGACCCGGTGGTCAGCCAGGTGAAGCTGATCGCGGAGCCCTGGGACGTGGGCGAGGGCGGCTACCAGGTGGGGAACTTCCCACCGCTGTGGACCGAGTGGAACGGCAAGTACCGGGACACGGTCCGCGACCTGTGGCGCGGCGAGCCGCGCACCCTGGCCGAGTTCGCGGGACGGCTGACCGGCTCCTCGGACCTCTACCAGGACGACGGACGGCGGCCGCTCGCCTCGATCAACTTCACCACCTGCCACGACGGCTTCACCCTGCACGACCTGGTCGCGTACAACGACAAGCACAACGAGGCCAACGGCGAGGGCAACCGGGACGGCGAGAGTCACAACCGGTCGTGGAACTGCGGCGTGGAGGGCGAGACGGACCGCCCCGAGGTGCTGGAGCTGCGCGAACGCCAGATGCGCAATTTCGTGGCCACGCTGATGCTGTCCCAGGGCGTGCCGATGCTCAGCCACGGCGACGAGTTCGCCCGCACCCAGCACGGCAACAACAACGCCTACTGCCAGGACAGCGAACTGTCGTGGGTGCACTGGCCGGAACCCTCCGCACCGGCCGGCGCCGACGGCGACGAGACCGGGGAGGACGGCGACGGGGGCGGCAGCAGTCTGCTGGAGTTCACCCGGGCCATGGTGTGGCTGCGCCGCGACCACCCGGTCTTCCGGCGCCGGCGCTTCTTCCACGGGCGGCCGGTGGAGGGCACCCACGACGAGCTGTCGGACATCGCCTGGTTCACCCCCGAGGGCCGGGAGATGACGCAGCGGGACTGGCAGGCCGCACACGCCAAGGCGCTGACCGTCTTCCTGAACGGGCACGCCATCTCCGAGCCCGGTCCGCGCGGCGAGCGCATCTGCGACGACTCCTTCCTGCTGATGTTCAACGCGAGCGCGGAGACCCTGGACTTCGCCGTGCCGGTCAACCACGGACGCCAGTGGCTCAAGGTCGTCGACACGGCCCGCCCCGTGGGCGTCCTCACCGGCTCGGGCCCCAAGGTGGCGGCGGGCGATCGGGTGACGCTGGTGGGCCGCAGCATGGTGGTGCTCCAGCGGCCGGCGTAGGACCGGGACGGGGCGCGGGGGCCGCCGGTCGGGGCGTTGTGCGCGTCCGGGTGACACAGGCGGCCCGGATCTGGGTACGAACGCCCCATGACGCCTTCCGCCACCTACCGGCTCCAGCTCCAGCCGGAGTTCCCGTTCTCGGCCGCCGAGGACGCCGTGCCGTACCTCGCCTCGCTCGGCGTCTCCCATCTGCATCTGTCCCCGGTCCTGGAGGCCGTGCCCGGCTCCCGGCACGGGTACGACGTCGTCGACCACGGCCGGGTCCGCGCCGAACTGGGCGGCGAGGAGGGGCTGCGGCGGCTCGCCCGCACCGCGCGCCGGCACGGTCTCGGCCTGGTGCTGGACATCGTGCCGAACCACATGGCCGCCGACCCCCGCCACAACCACGCCCTGCGCGAGGTGCTGCGCGAGGGCCCCGGCTCCCCGTACGCCCGCTGGTTCGACATCGACTGGGCGGCGGGCGGCGGGCGCCTGCTGCTGCCCGTGCTGGCCGGACGGCTGGGCGAGGAGCGGGAGCGGATGCGGGTGGACGGGGAGGTGCTGCGCTACGGGGAGCAGGAGTTCCCGCTCCGGGCCGGCACCGCCCGTCTCGGGCTGCCCGAGCTGCTGGACGCCCAGCACTACCGGCTCGCCTGGTGGCGGCTGGCCCGTACCGAACTGAACTACCGGCGGTTCTTCACCGTCTCCGAGCTGATCGGGGTGCGGGTGGAGGACCCGGCGGTGTTCGAGGCGACCCACGCGAAGATCCTGGAGCTGGTCCGGGACGGGGTCGTGGACGGGCTGCGGATCGACCACCCCGATGGGCTCGCCGACCCGGCCGGCTATCTGGAACGGCTCTCGGCGGCGAGCGGCGGGGTGTGGACGGTGGTGGAGAAGATCCTCACCGGCACGGAGCCGCTGCCCGCCAACTGGGCGGTCGCCGGCACCACGGGCTACGACGCGCTGCACCGGATCGACGGCCTGTTCACCGACGCCGAGGGCGCGGCGGCGCTGCTCGGCGGCTACCGCGACCACGCGTCCCCGGCCGGGGACCGGGGCGGCTACTGGTCGGGGACCGTGCGCCGGGCCGCGTACCGGGTGGTCACACACGAACTGGCCGCCGAGACCGCCGTGCTGGCCCGGCTGGCCTCGCGGATCTGCGACACGGACCCCGCGCTGCGCGACCACGCCCCCTGGGCCCTGCACACGGCGGTGCGCGAACTGCTGGTCCGGGTGCCGGTCTACCGGCCGTACGCGACGGCGGGCGGGCCCTGCACCCGGACGGCCGAGGCGGCGCTCGACGCGACGGCGGTGAGCGACGCCAAGGCGGCCTTCGCCGTACGGGAGGAGGCCGGGGCCGTGGACGTGGTGCGGGAGCTGGCTCTGGGCCGGCTCGGCGGTGGCGAGGACCGGGCGGCGTTCTGCGCCCGCTTCGCGCAGACCGCGTCGGCGCTGCGGGCCAAGGCGGTCGAGGACACGGCGTACTACCGGTACGTGCCGCTGGTCTCGGCCAACGAGGTGGGCGGCGATCCGGGGCGGCCGGCGGTGGAGCCGGAGGAGTTCCACGCCTTCTGCGCCCGGCTGGCCCGCGACTGGCCCGCCACCGGCACGGTGCTGACCACGCACGACACCAAGCGCAGCGCGGACGTCCGGGCGGGCATCGCGGTGCTCGCGCAGTGCCCCGGGGAGTGGGCGGAACTGGTCGCCGAGCTGACCCGGGTCGCGCCCGCCGCCCCCGATCCGCAACTGGCCTGGCATGCCTGGCAGACCGCGCTCGGCTGCGCGGGCCTGCCGGCCGGGGAGCGGGCGGCCCGGCTGGAGCCGGCCCTGCTCAAGGCGGTGCGCGAATCGGGTCTCTTCACCAGCTGGACCGAGCCCGATCCGGTCTACGAGCGCGCGGTGACCGACTTCGTGGGCGCGGGTCCCGCCGCCCGCACCGGTCCGGCGAGCGCCCTCCTGGAAGGCTTCGCGGCACGGCTCGCCCCCCATGTGCGCGCCCAGGTCCTGGGCGCGGCGCTGGTGCATCTGACGATGCCCGGCGTACCGGACCTCTACCAGGGCAGCGAACGGGAGTACCTGGCCCTCGTGGACCCGGACAACCGCCGCCCGTTCGCGCCGCCCGGCGACGGCGCGCCCGTCGACGAGAAGGCCGCCCTGACGGCGGCGGCGCTGCGGCTGCGCCGGGAGCGGCCCGAGGTGTTCGGCGAGTCGGGCACCTACGCCCCGCTGGCCGCGTCCGGTCCGGCGGCCGGGCACTGTCTGGCGTTCTGCCGCTCCGGCGAGGTGGTCACGGCCGTGACCCGGCTGTCGCTGCGGCTGGCGGAGTCCGGTGGCTGGCGGGAGACCGCGCTGGCGCTGCCGGACGAGGGGGTGTGGAGCGATCTGCTGACGCCGGGCCGGAAGTTCTCCGGCGGCGCGGTGGCCGCCGGAGAACTGTTCGCCGAGCGCCCGGTGGCGCTGCTGGTCCGGGGCGTCGGGGCCGGGGGCGGAGCCTGACCGGGCCCCGGTCTAGCTTGATCTTTAACCTGTGCGGCGAGGTCGTGGGGTCGTCGGCTTCTTGTTCCGGGACGTGGCGGTGTCGGTTTTGCGGGCTGTGTGGACGTCGTG